>CAJQLW010000048.1 GCA_905479325.1 uncultured Flavobacteriales bacterium | reverse complement strand
CTGGCCAAACTTCTTCTGGCTGATTTTGACCAGGCAGAGTAACTTGAAGTGGCACTTCGTATTCGTAGTAATTATTTTCAAAATCAGTACCTAATCGAAGCACTACAGAAACATCACCATTATTTAAGTACTCCGTCTCACTGCCTGCCTCCGCATGAGCAAACATTTTAAGCCTCTTATATTGTCGAATGTCTAAATCTAAATACCTGAACGCATATTTTGAGTATCCATCTTGTAAGTCGCAAACATCTAATACCAATGATTGCTCATTTAGCTGTCTTTGATTGGTTGTTCCGAAATCAATTTCTCTATTAATGTCAGGTGGAATGGTGTAATTAATAGGGACACGATTTGAATTCTCTTCCACATTTACCGCTCCAATATTAAATGTTGTTGCTCCCGGCTCTGCACCATGAGTGTCTCCTGGTGGCAAATCAGAACCTTGGTAATTTCTCCATTCTCCTCTTACTAGTCCCAACCGAGCAAAACGTACAATTACTTGTTCGTCAAACCCTTTTAAAAACATACGCATGAAACGAATCGATTTAAAATCTCTAATCTCTCCAATTACCTTTTCTGGTTGCCGAATGGGAATTTTAAACTGATACCAGTTCACCATTTTGGTTTCTCCATTTACATTTTTAGTTGCTCTTACTACATCTGTAATGTAATTATTTCCAACATTATCTGGCGATAATAACTCCGGTGAAAGCTGAACTTTGTACTGATAATAACTTTCTGTTCTATCTAAGTTAAAGTTTCTGTTTACATCTTCAACATCTGGTATAGTCGTTGAGGCGGTGGGGTAGCTTTCAGGTGATTGATCACCTGTTGGCGAATTTCCTTGATGACCGTTAAATCTCTTGTAACGATCTAATATTGACAACTCTTCTTGGTCATAATCACTCCCTCTGTAATAGTGATAATTGTCGTTTGAAGGGTCATTGAAAAATGAGGTTAATACCCTTTGATCGGCAATAACTCCGGCCAAAGAATCCAAGTATGCTTGATAAAAAGCTCTTTCATCATCATCAGATAATCCATCTAAACCAATATCTTGAAATCTTCTTGAATTAGGATTATTATCAAAAGCGTTAACTACAGATTGAATTGTTGGGATTCTACCCCATACCGTTTGATCTGTATTCTCAATGGCTCCATTTATATCAAAACCATTTTCAAAACTTTTTCGAGAATCTTTTAATATATCTTCTGAAACAGAACCAATGTTAAAATACAATTGGCCTCCATTGTGATTTGGACTCCCATCTTGTTCATTAAATGGGTCCATAATCCAGAATTGAATAAACTCAACATTCGAAGCTTCAAAATCACTAGAAGTAATTTCTCTCATAATTCCACCCCATCTCGTTTCGGGAGAGTTCAAAAGACCATCGCTGTTAATTCCATCAGAATAAGGCGTTGGATTAACGTCATAATTATACGGTCCTCTTTCTCGTGGGTAAAGCGCTAAATCTAATGTTGGCAGGTTATTGATTAAACCAGGCTCTGGATCTTTATTGGGAAAAACCTCGGTCTCCAAAATCTCTCTAGAATAATTATTTGAGTGACTATCTGAGTCTCTAATGTGGTCCGGAGTCCTTGAGTCATTTCTAAAGAATAGTGGATCAATCGTATACCAAGCTAATTTTGCTCTATTAAAACCGTAAGCCAGGTCATTAACAGCTAAATTTGCCTCAGGGAATAAATCATCTTGCCCTTGAGGTGTACTTGCTAGCGACCAAGCATTGAAAGAACGAACATCTAATACTGTTTGACTTCCTTCAAAATCATCAATATAAGCAATACCGTTCTTTGTAATTGCTCGAGAGTTTCCGGGAAATAACTTAGCAACCTCTCCAGCAACAGTAAAAGTTGATTTGGCTTTTGTGCTATAGAAAGGCAACAAATCTGCTAATTTTGTCAAAATAGGAGCCTCTGAAGTATATGATCCATCTAACCCTACTATCGTATTTGAAATGGGTTCATCACCTATGTTTATTTTCCTAGTTAAAGGTCTTTCGGTTAAGTTTAGAATGGTACCTCCAATGTTAATGTCATCAGATACACGATAATCAAAACGGGACCCAATTAGTGTTTTTGTTTGCACATTAAACAAAGAGTTACTTCCAAGCGACACTTTGATCGGCTGACCAGAAGCCAGAATCCCTTCATTCAAAATTCGAACTCTACCAAGATTATAGTCAACGGTATAGTCTACATTTTCCGTTAATTGAGCGCCTCCGGCAGTTACCGTTACAGAACCTTGAGGAATGTTAAAAGAATTAAGCGAAATCTCGGACCCGGAGCTAGATTGATATCTTCCTCTAAAAGTGTATCGGTTATGATCTACATCTTGCTGAGCTAATATTTTTGTAGTGGTGTAAAGCGAATCATATGCAAATTTATTTGCCAAGTTTTGATCGTTAAACTGCGACTTTAAATAATCTCCAAACGGCTCTAGAACGGGGAAATACACTTTACCATTTTGTGGGTTAATGGTAACGTTTTGAATAAAATCAAAAAGCCCATCTGGCTGAAGTTGGTTTGTGACAGTCATTCTGTCTAAACCCAAAACATTTGTAAGCGGTTTATTTGCAGGTTTTCCGGAAGGGAAATAAGGAATTTCAACTCCGGTCTCATCGTTTAAATACCAAATTTCAAACGTAAAGTTTTCGGGGCTAATGTTAAATGCGTCTAAAGAATAAACGTTTTTCATCATTAAATCCCAAGAAGGTAGGCTTGGGTTAATAATCGTTCCTTTTAATAACTTCAAGAATAAAGCATTTTGGCCATCTACCCCATCGGTACTAAGTTCTCCAACTTGATATACTTGACCGTTGTAGGTATACCGATAAGAAACTGCTAACACATCTTGTGGGTTCAAGGTTCTATTCAAAGAAATATAACCTAACTCCGGGTTTAAAGTGTACTCGTTTGGAGACAAAAGGACTGCATTTTCCAATCGCTCATAGTCATCACCACTTCTTAATCTATTTTGCTGTAGAATTTGATCAGCATTGTTAAACCCCCGAATATCCTGAAAATCGGCATAGCCCCCGGTAAGATTGTAATATAAGTTATTCGCTGTGTTGGACGTTCTACCGACTCTTGGGTTAGCCAACTGAACTACTTGATTATTGCTAATTCTGCGATCATTTGCTAAATCGGTAAACGCTAAAATGTTTCGAGTATTTTGAAAAGAACCCTGCGTGTTAGTAATGTAAACCTCTACCGCTGTAACGTTAATTCTAGATGTTATTCGTGGAGGAGATGCTAAATTTTTCTCATACTCTTCTCTAAATAAGTGAGATAAAAAGTAGTGACGATTGTCTTCATACTCAGAGGCCGATTTCTCAAACTCTTGAACCTGAGCCCCCCCTGAAATATTAATCTCTTTCTTCTCGCCTTTCTCTTGTGAAAATAAAGTTGTTACTCTTAACCTGCCAAACTGCAGCTCCGTCTTTAATCCAAATAAGGTTTGGCTACCTGTTATGAGCGAACTTTGCAGCGGTAGCGATACGTTCCCAGCTTCAATTTTCTTAATTATTTCATCCTCGTAACCGGTGTATTCTAACTTGGTTTGATTCTCAAAATCAAACGTTGCTTCGGTGTTGTAACTGGTTTGAATTTTCAACTTCTCACCAATGTTTCCTATCACATTCAATTGAATTTTTTGCTGAAAATCAAACGTACTTGTTCGTCTTTGTCGTTCCGGTAGAATAGGGTTTTCTCTTCGATTTACATTCACACCAAACGATAATTCTGCCGAACCTTGCGGGCGAATATCAATGACATTACCTCCAAAAATTCGATCAAACAGCTCTCCCTTTACATTGATTTGAGGACGAAATCCTCCTGTTTCATTCAAGGTTTGTGCATCAGCTTTTTGCCTCCAAAAGTCTTTTTGACTTTTTTGCATATCGTATTTCAGATATTCTTCCAAGCTCATGGAGTTTGGACTTCTAAAATCTCGGTCACCTAATTTCTGATAATATTTGTATTCTCCGGTCTCAGGATCGTACTGAAACTCCTTCTTAATATTACCCGGATCCTTCATGTACAAAGGGCTTCCTTGTTTTTCGTATCCCTCGTTGCTCTTGTCATCAAAAGGAAAAAGTAGCTTCACCTTTCCGGTATCTTCTTCAGTAGAATCTACAGGGGCAAATAAAACACCAAAGCCACCCTGCGAAGGTGGCTCAATTGGCTTTGATGCCAAAAGGGAGCTGACAAAAGCCCCAAACAAGGTCATCGGTAAGACGAACCTAATTATATAGCGTTTTTTATGAATCAAATCTCGTTTACTACTTTTACAACCCTTTTAATGCTTGTTTTATAACATCTTCTACCGCTGAAGATGGATTCGCTATTAGTATTTTTTGGATCATCTTTTCGGCTAAATTTTTGTTAAAACCTAGGTTTACCAAAGCCGATAACGATTCTTCCTTCACAGTATTGTTTAAACCAATAGAATTATCAGAAGAAATATTTTCTTTTGAGATTTTATCTTTTAAGTCAATGATAATTCTTTGTGCCGATTTTGGGCCAATGCCTTTAACACCTTTAAACCATGCTGCATTTCCACTTAGAATTGCTTGTTGAATTTCTTCTGCATCTGCAGATGACAAAACCAACAAAGCAGTTGCCGGACCAACACCAGAAACTGAAATCAAAAGTTGAAAAAGTCTACGTTCAGAAACATCTTTAAAGCCATACAAGAGTTGAGCATCTTCTCTTACAATAAACTCAGTAAAAAGCTTGCAGCTTTCTGACTCTCCAATATTTGAATAGGTATTTAATGAAATGTTTAATTTATAGCCTACCCCATTGCATTCAATTACAACGTGCGTTGGACTCTTTTCAACTAATCTACCGTTAATGTGTGCAATCATTTATTTTCTTGTTTGGGCATCTACTGCTGCAATTGTCACCATGTTCACTATTTCTCGCACACTACTGCCCAATTGTAAAATATGTACTGGTTTTTCTAGGCCTAGTAATATTGGACCAATAGCTTCTATTTCGCCCATTTCTTGAACCAGCTTAAAAGCAATATTACCTGCAGATAAATTCGGAAAAATTAAGACATTCACCTTTTTATTCACCAACTTTGAAAAAGGGAATGTTTCTCTCATGGCTTCTTTATTTAAGGCAAAGTTTGCCTGTAGTTCTCCATCAACAACTAATTCAGGATGGTCTCTGTGTAAAATCTTTACTGCGTCACTTACCTTTTTTGATTCTTCAAAATCAGTTGAACCAAAATTTGCGAAGGACAACATTGCAATTCGAGGTTTGATTTTGAGACGTTCAACTGATTTAGCCGCAAGATAGGTTATGTCAGCCAAATCTTGAGCAGTGGGATTCACATTTATGGTTGTATCTGCAAAAAATACAGGGCCACTTTTAGTAATTAAAATATACATCCCTGCAATTTTACTCACCCCTTTTTGAGTGCCGATTACTTGAAGTGCGGGGCGAATCGTTTCAGGAAAGTTTCTTGTAATTCCACTAATTAGTGCATCTGCATCACCCTGTTCCACCATCATGGCGCCAAAATGGTTCCTGTCCTTCATTTTGTGTCTAGCCTCATATTGCGTGAGGCCTCTTCTTTGGCGTTTTTTAAAGAACACATCTCCGTATGCATAACGTTGTGCAGTTCTCTCTTCATCCTTCGGATTGATAATCTGAACACCATCCAACTCCAAATTATTTTCTTTCACCAATCGAGCAATTCGTTCATGATTACCCAACAATATTGGAGTAGCAATACTTTCATCTTTTACAATTTGAGCCGCTTTTAACACTTTGTAGTTGTCTGCCTCAGCAAAAACAATACGTTGTGGTTTTCGCTGCGCCCTTTCTGTCATGTTCTTGATTAGCTTATTATCTAGGCCTAATCTTCTGCTTAGCTCAATTTTGTATCTACCCCAATCTGTAATAGGCTGTTGAGCTACACCAGACGCTATAGCTGCTTTTGCAACAGCCGGAGCGATGGTCATTAACAACCTAGGATCCATCGGTTTTGGTATAATAAAATCCCTTCCAAAGGATAAATTTCTTGATCCATAAGCTTCATTAACTTCTTCTGGAACAGGTTCTTTAGCTATCTTAGCAATTGCTTTTACAGCAGCCAATTTCATCGCCTCGTTTATCGATGTTGCTCTAACGTCTAACGCTCCTCGAAAAATAAATGGAAACCCTAATACATTATTCACCTGATTAGGGTGATCAGATCGGCCAGTTGCCATGATAATATCTTCTCGTGCAGCCAATGCTTCTTTATATGGAATCTCAGGGTCCGGATTTGCGAGTGCAAAAACGATAGGGTTCTTAGCCATTGACTTAATCATAGCCGGTGTTACAATATTCCCTTTCGAAAGCCCCAAAAACACGTCGGCGTCTTTCATACAATCTTCAAGTGTGCTTACATTCTTTGTTGTAGCAAATTCAGCTTTGTACTTATTCAACTCCCCTCGATCAGCCCGTATTGCTCCTTTGCTGTCCAACATCACAATATTCTTCTTCTTCGCACCTAACGAAACATAAAGTTTAATGCATGCCATAGCCGAAGCTCCAGCTCCATTTACTACAATATTTACCTCACTAATTTTTTTTCCAGCAAGTTCTAAAGCATTCAGCAAAGCAGCACTAGAAATTATTGCAGTTCCATGCTGGTCATCATGCATAATAGGAATATTCAACTCCTCCTTTAAACGCCTTTCGATTTCAAAGCACTCAGGAGCTTTTAAATCTTCTAAGTTAATGCCACCAAATGTTGGTGCAATTGCTTTTACTGTTTCTACAAATTTGTCTACCTCCTTGGCATCCACCTCAATGTCGAAAACATCAATATCTGCAAAAATCTTAAAAAGTAGGCCCTTTCCCTCCATCACAGGTTTTGATGCCTCGGGACCAATATCTCCAAGCCCCAAAACTGCTGTTCCGTTTGATATAACAGCAACTAAATTACCCTTTGCTGTATACTTATAAGCAAGGTCTTTATCTTGCTCGATTTTCTTACAAGGCTCAGCAACTCCGGGTGAATAAGCTAGCGCTAAGTCACGCTGCGTGCTGTATGGTTTTGTTGGTCTAACTTCAATCTTTCCTGGCTTTCCATCTGAATGGTAATCTAACGCTTCTATCTGCTTTCTTGAGTCGGCCATATTTACTAATTTAAAAGGCCGATAAAGGTACGAATTGTCGATTGGTTCTACGAAAAAACTCAATCGTATTTTACGTCGTACAAATAACCTAAGAATGAAAAAATTAATCGTGTTTAGCGGTGCAGGAATGAGTGCTGAAAGTGGGCTTAAGACTTTCCGAGATAATGATGGGCTTTGGGAGAATTACAAAGTAGAAGAAGTTGCAACTCCACAAGCATGGAAAGAAAATCCAGAACTGGTATTACATTTTTACAACCTGAGAAGAAGACAATTATCCCAAGTTGAGCCTAATTCTGCGCATTATCTCATTTCGGAGCTGGAAAATAAATTTGACGTTACGGTTATTACCCAAAATATTGATGATTTACATGAGCGGGCAGGTTCGGAAAATGTGTTGCATTTGCATGGCGAACTGAAAAAAGTCCGAAGTGAAAAACATTACAATTTAATTTACGATTGGCAATACAAAGATATACAGCTAGGAGACTTATGTGAAAAAGGAACACAATTGCGACCTCATGTTGTTTGGTTTGGTGAAGATGTTCCAGAAATGAATAGGGCTTTACAAATTGCTCAAGAAGCTGAAATACTAATTGTAATAGGAACTTCCTTGAATGTGTACCCCGCAGCTAACATTGCATATTCAGTTAATCAAAATTGCGATTGTTACCTCATTGATCCAAATCCACCAACACTTAACGGAAATCAAAAATTTACAATCATTGAAGGAGGAGCTATTGAAGGGATGAATAGTATAATCAAAAAACTTATTGCATAAAAAAAGGGGCTTAAAGCCCCTTTCAGTGATTTTCAAATTTCTATTTCACTATCATTTTCTTGGAGCTAATTCTTTTACCGTCTGCAACCACATTCACAAAGTATATACCTTTGGAAAGACCCTCAACATTTAGCTCAAAAGAGCGTACTCCTTTGTTCAAAGGTGAGGAAAATACTTGCTCGCCCAAGATGTTGAACATCTCAACTGATTGACGATTATAATTTAATGCTTCTTCAAAATTTAGTGTTGCATTGCTCTTAGCCGGATTTGGATATATTGAAAAATTACCGTTCAATACATTTTCATCCAAAGATGTTACATTTCTGATGATCCAACGAATAAAGAATGATGCATTATTGGATCTATTTCGCTTATCGCTAAACTCGTATTGATAGATTGCTGTCCCACTTGTTGCAGAATCCAAGTAAACTGTAAATGGAGAATCTCCAGCGGTAATTGCTCCAGGATCAACTCTTACAGTATCAGTAGTTGAAGTTCTAAATGGCTGGTCACCTGCTTTCACCGGAACTAAACAAGTTTGACCATAACAATAGAAGTCATAAGATCCCGGAATAATCTGAATTTCTGACCTACTCAAAGTTAAAACCATAGTATCTGTGCTGTTATTCATAACGGTAACAAATTGTTTGTGATCCCAAGTTGTTGGATCTCCAACTCTATAGTATTCAGTGAATGTAACGGTATCTCCATTAACCACAGTTCCTGAAGTATCTTTTATAAGTATGGTTTGAGCATTAGCTGCGAAACCAAATGATATTAAAAAAGCAAAAAGTAATTTTTTTCCCATAATTTTATTTTTTACAAATATAAGAGTTTCGAATTATCCTAATCTATACTTTGGTATCATATTTGGATTGCATGAAGTATAAAAACCCCAACTATTTTACTATGAAAATTACAAAATCAATTTTTACTGCTACATTAATCTGCTTAGTTAGCATATCTGTTGCTCAAAGCAGCAAAACTATTCCCTCAATCGATGTCAAAAAAATGGATGGAACCACTTTCAATACAGGTGACATCAAAAATGGTGGCAAACCAATTATTCTTAATTTCTGGGCAACATGGTGCAGTCCTTGTAAAAGAGAATTAAACAACATCGCCGAAGTTTATGATGATTGGGTAGATGAAACAGGTGTTAAATTAGTTGCAATTTCAATTGATGATACTCGAAATATGGCTAAAGTAGCTCCATATGTGAATGGTAAAGGGTGGGAATACGATGTATATATCGATCCAAATGGAGATCTTAAACGAGCATTAGGAGTTAACAATGTCCCTCATACATTTTTAGTGGATGGAGAGGGTAAAATTGTTTGGCAACACAACTCATACTCAGAAGGAGACGAGGACGAATTATTGGAATTGGTTGAAAAATTATCAAAAGGAGAAAGCATTGAATAAGTTCATTTTGTACTGAATATAAAATCTGAGTAGCATGTCACTCAGATTTTTTTTATTTTTAAGCCTCTAGAAATCTCCCAACCTACTGTTACATGAATTTATTAAAGTTTCTGATTTTAAGTTTATTAATTCTTTTTGGCATCTTTTCGCTTACTGCTCAGAGTGTGGATGAAATCTTAAATCGGGGTCAAATTAGGGGAAACTTTCAAATTGAAGGCCAAATCTATCAAGAAGACTCAGTAATTGGGGCTGAAGAAGTTCCTGAACGATATAGAACCAATGCTTTTTTAAATGTAATTTATACCAATGGTGGATTCTCGGCAGGAATTAGATATGAAAGCTACCTCAATCAATTATTAGGTTACCCTGAAGGATATGGCAATAACTCTGGTATTATGTATCGATATGTTTCATTTACCAAAGACAAACTAGGAGTTACCGTAGGTAGTTTTTATGAACAGTTTGGAAGTGGATTAACCTTAAGAACTTATGAAGAAAGAGGTCTCGGTTATGATAACGCACTTGAGGGAATTAGAGTAAAATACGAACCGATTAAAGGAATTAATTTAACTGGTCTAACAGGTAAACAAAGATTGTTTTTTGATTTTGCCCCAGGCATCGTTCGTGCATTTGATGCAGACATTAATCTAAACGAGTTATTCCCTTCTTTGGAAGAGAATAAAACTAGAGTTCAAATAGGTGGAAGTTTTGTGAGCAAATATCAAACAGACGATAATTCATCGTTTATTTTACCTGAGAATGTAGCAAACTATGGTGGTAGAATTAATATCAACCGAGGTAAAGTTAATTTCATGGCAGAATATGCTAAGAAAATAAACGATCCTTCTGGTGACAATGGTTTTATCTATCACGAAGGAGAAGCCATATTTTTGCAAGGTTCATTTTCTCAGAAAGGGCTTGGGATTATCGTTTCTGCCAAACGAAACGATAACATGAGTTTTAGGTCAGATCGAAACGAAGGAATACAAAATGCATTAATTAATTACTTGCCTGCACTTACGAAGCAACACACTTACAATTTGTTAGCTACATTATACCCATATGCTGTTCAACTAAATGGTGAACTCGCTTTCCAAGCCGATTTAATTTACAAAGTCAAAAAAGGAAGCACATTGGGGGGGAAATACGGAATGGATTTTCAACTTAACGCTTCGTTTGCAAGCGGTTTGGATACTACAAATTTGAATGACGAGACTACTGATAGAATTGGTTACACCGCAAAATTTTTAACTCCCGGAGAAAAATATTTCACTGATGTAAATGGAACCTTATCAAAGAAAATAAACAAACAATGGAAAGGTAAATTAACCTATGCGTATTTGGAATACAACCAAAACGTTATTGAAGGGAAAAGTGGACAGGCAGATGTATTTGCTAATGTTGGAGTAATTGAAACAACATATAAAATCAACAAAAAACACTCGATTAGAACAGAAATTCAAGCCTTATTCACCAATCAAGATAAAGGTGATTGGAGAACTTTATTAATAGAATATTCAATTGCTCCTCATTGGTTTTTCGCTGTTCAAGATCAATATAACGTTGGAAGCGATAAAGCATTCCAAGAAGGCACTAATATTTTCAAATCCGTATCTAAAATCAAATTTAATTCCGCTTATAATTATTACAATGTAAGTGCAGGATACAACGATGGTGGAAATAGAATTTCATTAACTTACGGAAGACAACGAGCAGGTATTTTCTGTGTAGGTGGTGTTTGCAGAGTTGTTCCGGCGTCAAGTGGACTTTACTTATCAATTACGAGTAGTTTTTAAGAATCAAAAAACATGAATAAAATCAATATCATACTTCTTCTCTTTATAGGATTAATTTTTGCCTGTGATAAAATCGATGATCCTATACCAGCAGATTTAGGAAGCTCAGTATCTTTAGATGGTGATGTAGAATTTATCTCTGATCCTGAATTAGGATTGAATGATACAACATCCTTAAAAAACTTTATTTCAAACAATGTTTGGGATACTACACAAGGAGCTGATAATTCGTCCAGACGGTTTATCGTTTTAGAAGAGTTTACTGGCCACAAATGCTCCAGTTGTCCAAGAGGGACAAGAGAAATTACTAGGTTAAAGTCAATTTTTGGAGAACAATTAATCCCTGTCGGAATTCACACCGGTTTCTTTGCTTCACCAAACCCCGCAGGATCTTCCATGTATACTAGAGATTTTAGAGTGCCTGGGGGACATGGAGCTGCTTACGTTCAAGCATTTAAAGTCTCCGGAAATCCAAGAGGTATAGTGAATAGAGTTGGAATTGCAAAAGCTGAAACACAATGGGAAGCAGACATAAACGCTGCCAAAGACTTGGCTCCTGCCGCCTCACTTTCGCTAAGAAATTATTATGATTCTATAAATCATGTAGTAAGAGCACAGGTTGAAATTAATTGGAATACTAGTTCCACCAATCAATATCACTTACAATTATACGTTATTGAAGGCAAAATAATTGATTGGCAATTAGATGGAGCTACAGATGTTCAAAATTATGAGCACAAATATGTCTTGAGGGATGTGGTGAATGGAACGTTTGGGAAGCAACTTCTTCCTGCCGTTAGTGGTGAAACTGAGAAAATTCAATACATTTTCTCGTTAGACAATGAGTGGGAAGCAAAAAATTCTGAAGTAGTAGCGTTTATATTTAACAACGATGCAAATGCATACGAAGTAATTCAAGCGAATTCCGCTTTCATTAAGTAATACCTGATGCTACGAACCCTTTTCAATGCGAGCTGTTTTTTTGCAATGAGGGTTACGCTAATTCTTGTCATCTTAGTTTCAGGTATACCAAGTTATGCTCAGCAATTCAACGCTGGTGCGTCTTTCGGTGTGAATGCGTCTCAAGTAAGTGGAGATGGATATGCCGGTTTCGACAAAGCAGGAATTTCTGCCGGATTATTTTCCACTACTCGAATAGACGACAAATTTGACTTTCAATTTGAAATCAACTACTCTGAAAAAGGAAGTCGAAAAAATGCGAAACCAAGTGAAGACGATAATGATTTTTTCCTACTGAGAATGCCATATGTTGAAATTCCATTTATGATTCGTTATCACAAAAACAAATTCACTTACGAAGCAGGACTTTCTTATAGCCGATTATTATCTTATTATTTGGAGAATGAAAATGGACCCTTTGAATTAGAGCCACAAATAAATCAATTTAGCGATAATGACTTTGCATTTCTTCTCGGGATTAACTTCAACTTTACCGATAACTTAATTATGAATTGGAGATTCAATACCTCGTTTCTCCCATTTAGAAAATACGATAGTGGAAGTAACGAACTTCCATTTGATGCAGGAATGTATCATCATTATATCGGATTTGTCATGAAATATCAATTTTTAGGATCATATGGAAAATAAAATAGTTGTCGCTATATCAGGAGCATCTGGATCAATTTATGCCAAATTACTCTTAGACAAACTCGCAGAACTAGGGAGCCAAATCAAAGCAGTTGGAGTTGTTATGTCTGACAATGCTAAACTAAATTGGGAATTAGAACTAGGAAATAAGGATTATAATAATTATCCGTTTACATTTTATGCCAAGAATGATTTCATGGCCCCTTTCGCCTCTGGTTCTGCAAAATACAATTCGATGGTGATTGTACCGTGCTCTATGGGCACATTAGGTAGAATTGCAACTGGGGTTTCAAACGACCTCACTACAAGAGCTGCAGATGTAATTTTGAAGGAGCGAAGAAAATTAATTGTAGTAGCAAGAGATACTCCATTAAGTTTAATTCATCTTCAAAATATGACTACAGTAACAAACGCCGGTGGTATTATTTGCCCTGCTATCCCATCCTTTTATAGCCAGCCAAAAACTATAGAAGAACTTGCGCAAACCGTTGTAAACAGAATTATAGATTTATTAGGACTTGAAGACCAGAGCTATCGTTGGGGAGAGGAGACATGAACAACCTTTAAAATGTTAAATGTTTAAAAATCTTAGGTAATACTTTGCAATATTCCATTAAATCATTCGTAAATTGTACTCAGAATTTAACCGCTACCACAATGTACGAGATGAGTAAGAAAGTACTCACGAGAGTGAGTTTTGACAGGGTACTATTTAAGAAGGAGTTGAGAAAAGCCAGAAGATGGCTAAAACCTAAGGAGTCTCTCATGTTAAAGGCATGGTGCTTGGCCACTTTTGGTCATGTATACCGAGATGTAATTATTGAAGTTTTTGAGACTATTTCTTAAAAGCCTGTAAAAGAAAAAACGTATTAACCCCAGCCTCGAATTAAAATTCGAGGCTTTTTTTATCCAAGAAATCTAATATTTCGTTTTAGACCAGAAAATTTGGTTCGCTTCACAGCGGACCTTTTGAAGATTGCAGAGAAGTCTTCTTGTTCCAGCTGCTCCCAGTTTTCTTTGGTCATGTCAAGTAAATTTAGCTTAGGTTGAAAACGTTGTTCTTGGTTCTGAATGCCAAATCTATTCCAAGGGCAAACGTCTTGACAAATATCACAGCCAAACATCCAGTTTTCCATTTTGCTTTTAAACTCTGTTGGAATAAATTCGTCTTTTAGCTCAATTGTTAGATATGAGATACATCTTTTTGAATCTATTTGCCTTTGGGGAAGAATTGCTTCCGTTGGACATGCATCAATGCATTTTGTGCATGTTCCGCAATAATCTTTTAGAGGGCCGTCAGGCTCTAACTCTAAGTCAATAATCAATTCAGCAATAAAAAAATCAGAACCTCGCTGTTTGTTAATTAACATGCTGTTTTTACCAATCCATCCTAGCCCACTTTTTCTTGCCCACGCTCGGTCTAAAACAGGTGCTGAATCTACAAAAGACCTGCCTTCTATCTTACCAATTTGCTCTTCCAACAAATAGAAAAACTCATTTAATTTATCTCGAATTACAAAATGATAATCCTCTCCATAGGCATATTTTGCAAGCTTTGGTGCTTCATCATCTTTCTGCTTGTGCTTTGTATGGTAATTGTACAATAAAGAAACCACAGACTTAGAACCCTCAACCAATTTAGTTGGGTCTACTCGTTTGTCAAAATGATTCTCCATGTAAACCATTTTACCATTTCTATTGTTTGCAAGCCAATCTTCCAACCAAATAGCATCATCTTTCAAGAGTCCGGCTTTTGAAATTCCTACGAAATCAAAACCCAACTGATGGCCTATTTTTTTTACAAGTTCTGTATTGTTTAAAGGCATCTTGTTTCCTTAATCGAATAAGGTTCCTTCGTTTCTTGTATTTCTTCGTCCAAGGTGTTTGTATGCAGCAT
The DNA here is from genome assembly GCA_905479325.1 of uncultured Flavobacteriales bacterium. Classification (GTDB taxonomy): domain Bacteria; phylum Bacteroidota; class Bacteroidia; order Flavobacteriales_E; family Vicingaceae; genus NORP294. The sequence continues at coordinate 50,121 of CAJQLW010000048.1, read as the reverse complement.
CTGTAACCTCTCTGCCTCTTGGTGTCCGAGTAATGAAGCCTTCCTTTATTAAAAAGGGCTCATAAACTTCTTCAATGGTTCCGGCTTGTTCGCCTACCGCAGTTGCAATCGTAGTAAGTCCAACAGGTCCCCCCTTGAATTTATCTATAATCGTAATCAATATTCGATTATCCATCTCATCGAGACCATATTTATCTACGTTTAAGGCACCCAGTGCCATGAGCGAAATCTCCAAATCAACAATACCGTTTCCTTTTATTTGAGCAAAGTCTCGTACTCTGCGCAGCAATGAGTTCACAATACGAGGAGTACCTCTGCTTCGTCCTGCAATTTCATAAGCAGCATCATTCTTTACTTCAATATTTAAAATACCTGAAGAACGATTTACGATTGTTGCCAATAAATCGCGATCGTAATATTCCAATCTAGAATTAATTCCAAAACGAGCCCTTAGAGGAGCTGTTAAAAGTCCCGCACGTGTGGTTGCACCAATTAATGTAAACGGATTAATCTTTATCTGTACGCTTCGTGCATTCGGTCCAGAATCGATCATTATATCGATTTTATAGTCTTCCATAGCGGAATACAAATATTCTTCAACAACCGGACTTAGCCTATGAATCTCATCGATAAAAAGTACATCCCCCTCTTCTAAATTCGTAAGCAATCCTGCAAGATCAGCGGGCTTTTCCAAAACAGGCCCTGATGTGACCTTAAAACCAACCTCAAGCTCATTGGCAATAATGTTTGCTAGTGTAGTTTTTCCTAAACCAGGAGGCCCGTGAAGTAAAACATGATCTAATGCCTCCCCTCTTTGTGATGCAGCAGATACGAATATTTTCAAATTCTCAACGACCTTACCCTGACCAGTAAAATCATCGAAACTTAGAGGTCGTAAAACCTTTTCAATTTCAACTTCACCTGACCTATCTAGGTCTACATTAGGGTTTAAATTTTCGTTCATTTCATTCAATTCTCTGTATCAAAACTAATCAATTAATCAATCTTTAAATCACGAAGAATATCTTGAAAGTATATCGTTGTTTTGAAAATATACACGGGAGAAGTGAACTTTTCTTCTAGTTGGTTATTTGAAATGACCATGAAACGATAACCAATTCCTAACCCAGCCCCAAAGTATTTAAAAACTCTATATTGCACTGTTATGGCCGGTTCATAACTCAATACAAATTCAGCTCTTAAGTGTTTTTTCCCAAGCCCACTTTCATTCTTGTAAAATGATCTTCCAAAACCAAGTTGAACAGGAATAGACAATTCCCACTTATTATCTCTAAAAAAAACATACTCTAAGTAGGGACTTATATTGGAAAATCCTAAGCTGACCTTAGTTTCGATTCCATTTACATTGATTTCATTTTGCAAAGGAGACCAAAGTTGGTTGTAACCTAATCCGAAACTAAGTTTATCTGCAAATTGAACTCCCATTTTGATTCCAGCAGTCTTTACACCTTTTTGATTGATAAACGAATGACGCGAGTCCATTCTATACTCGAACTTTGGACTTGTCTTTACAGCATCTCTCAGCTCTTGTTCAAAACTTTGAGCTTTCGCTATTATTCCAAACAACGATAAAAAGAAGACTAGTAAGGTTACTTTGATCTTTTGCATAAAAAAAATGTCCTTACGAAAGTAAGGACATTTGAATTATCATATTTAATAGTCTAGTGACTTTCTTCTTCACCTTCCCTTAATGGAGTTGTTTGTGGGATAAAGTCCTCTTCCATACCAGGCTTAGAGTAATCATATGCCCATCTATGAACTTCAGGTAAGTCACCTGGCCAATTTCCGTGAAGATGCTTCACAGGAGTAGTCCACTCAAGGGTTGTAGATTCCCAAGGATTTTGCGGTGCTTTTGGCCCTTTAAACATACTATAGAATATATTAAAGATGAAGAACAATTGAGCAAAACCTGCAATCATAGCAAATACAGTAATCAACTCGTTTATATCGTACATTTCATTGAACATTGGAAACTCAGTGTTAGCGTAGTATCTTCTTGGAACACCTGCTAGACCCAAAAAATGCATTGGAAAAAACACACCGTATGCAGAGACTATGGTAGCCCAGAAATGTATGTAACCTAAATTCTTGTCTAACATTCTTCCAAACATTTTCGGAAACCAATGATATATCCCACTAATCATTCCAAAAGTCCCTGATAGACCCATTACAATGTGAAAGTGTCCTACAACGAAATAAGTGTCATGTACATTTATATCCAATGCAGAGTCTCCTAAAATGATACCCGTTAAACCACCGGTAATGAAAGTTGAAACCAAACCGATAGCAAAAAGCATAGCGGGTGTGAATCTGATGTTACCTTTCCACAGCGTAGTAAGGTAATTAAATACCTTCACTGCAGATGGAATAGCTACTAATAGGGTTGTGAATGTGAATACAGCTCCCAAGAAAGGATTCATTCCAGTCACAAACATGTGGTGTCCCCAAACTAAAAATGATATAAACGCGATTGCTAAAATTGAACCAATCATTGCTCTATATCCAAAGATTGGCTTTCTAGAATTTGTAGCAACTACTTCTGATGTAATACCTAAAGCAGGTAAAAGTATAATATATACTTCAGGGTGACCTAAAAACCAAAATAGATGCTCATATAAAATTGGAGAACCACCTGCTACTTCTAAAGCACCACCTGAGATATAGATGTCAGATAAATAAAAACTAGTTCCAAAGCTTCTGTCAAAGAGTAACAAAAGTACCGCAGAAAATAAGACAGGAAATGAAAGTACACCAAGAACGGCTGTAATTAAGAAAGCCCAAATCGTTAGAGGCAATCTTGTCATAGTCATACCTTTTGTTCTTAAGTTGAAAACCGTTACAATATAGTTTAAGGAACCAATCAATGAAGACACAATAAAAAGTGACATGGATGTAATCCAAAGCGTCATTCCCATTCCTGAGCCAGGCATAGCCTGAGGCAGTGCGCTTAACGGAGGATAAATTGTCCATCCACCCGCTGCAGGACCTCCCTCAACGAATAGAGATGCGATCATGATACAAGATGACAAAAAGAAAAACCAGTAAGATAACATATTCATGAAACCTGAGGCCATATCTCTAGCTCCAATCTGAAGTGGAATAAGCAAGTTACTGAACGTTCCACTTAAACCAGCGGTCAGTAAAAAGAAAACCATAATGGTACCGTGAATTGTAACTAAGGCAAGGTACTTGTCCGGCGCTAAGATTCCTTCGGGTGCCCAACTTCCTAAAATTGGTTCTAAAAAGGCGAAACTTTCACCCGGATAACCTAATTGTAACCTAAAGATCATTGACATAATCATACCAATTAATCCCATTAACGAACCCGTCAAGAAGAATTGCTTGGCAATCATCTTGTGGTCAGTACTAAAAATGTACTTAAATAAAAAATCGTTGTCCTCGTGGTGTGCTGTTGCTCCCATATTCCTATTAATTTATCTTAATTAATTTAACATTGAAAGTTGAGTACTTTCTCCTACTTTGGTTTGGGTGGAATCTGTTTGAGGGGTAGCCTCTACTTCAGCTGGTTCATTAACTTCAACTGCTAAAAACTCCTTTTGTTCACTCAACCACTTATTATAATCTTCTTCACTAACAACCTTAATTTCCATTTTCATGTTGTAGTGTGCTGCTCCGCATATCTTGTTACATAATAAATAGTATTCGAAATCAGGATCGCCTGTTATTTCTTTCATCTCAGCCGTTGTCTTAATCGGCTTGAATTTAAAAAGTGTAGTCATCCCAGGCACACAGTTCATTTGAGCTCTGAAATGAGGCATGAAAGCTGAATGTATCACATCTTGTGCTCTAAAATAAAACTGCACATCTTTGTTTACAGGCAAATAAAACTCAGCTTTAACGTATTTATCATCAGAAGCATTAGCATCGGTAGAATCTAACCCTAACATGTTCACTCCCTCAATTAATCTTACATTTGCCTTACCAAATTTACCATCTTCGCCGGGGTATCTTGCCGTCCAATCAAACTGTCTAGCATAAAGCTCTATTTCGATTTTATCGTCTTCTGCAGTTAACGGTGTTGTAATTTCATTCCAAACACTTAGACCGTAAAGCACCAATATTAATAAAACCGTCGCAGGAATGGCCGTCCATAATATCTCCAATTTGTTATCATGCGAAATATATGCAGCCTTTCTATTCTTGTCATAGGCATATTTCCAAGCGAAATAGAATAATAAAATATGAGTAAATACAAAAACAGGAGTGATTACAATCCATGTTATGTTCATTAATTCATCTACTATCTCACCATGTTCTGAGGCCGAAACAGGTAACATTCTATCTCCCCATGCAACCAATTGCCATACTATGAAACCAAAGTATGCAATTAAAAAACCCGGCATTAACCTAGCTTGAAATCTATTTTCCCTTGCATTTGGCATGTAAGAGTTTTCGCCTTTGGCTGTAGCTACCATATCTAGGACACTTACTACCTTACTAATGGCAATAATTCCTAATACTACTCCTAATAAAATCAACAAATCAGTCATTATCTTCTATTTAATCTTTTAGATATGTAAATGATTACTTTCATCCAAGAATGGATGGTTTACTACTGAAATCGGAGCTTTAGATAATGCTCTGAATACAACAAATAAAAACAAGCCCAAAAATCCCAATGCCATTCCAATTTCCATAAAGCCAATGTGAGCATGAGAACCTAAACTTCCCGGCATAATCATCATGTATACGTCTAACCAGTGTCCAACAAAAATTATAACTCCAACAGTTATGAGATATCCTACTTGACGCTTTGCGTCTCTTGAAATCAAGATAATCATCGGAAACAAAAAGTTAACGAAGAAGATGCCAAAAAATAACCATTTGTAGTGTTCAATTCGCGTAATGTAATACGTTACCTCTTCCGGAATATTGGAATACCAGATTAGCATAAACTGTGAAAACCAAAGGTATGTCCATAAGAAACTAATTGCGAACATCCATTTTCCTGCATCATGTATATGACTCTTGTTTACATTTGGTAAATAGCCTTTGTTTTTTAACCAAATCGTAAGTAACACAAATACTATTAAAAAGCTTACCCACATTCCTGAGAATACGTACCATCCGAATAAAGTACTAAACCAGTGCGTATCTATTGACATGATCCAATCCCATGAAGCTGTAGAAGAAGTAAACGCGAAGAAAACAAGGAAAATGGCAGCATACGTCATGTTTCTAAAGTGAATTTTAGTTCCACCTTGAGCATCTTCTAATAATGAACGTTTTCTAAAAAGGTTTGCAAAATAGCACCAAACCCCTAAGTAAACTAGTGTTCTAATCCAGAAGAATGGTTGATTCAAATAAGCTGACTTTCCTGCAATAATTTTATCATAATGTGAATTCTTCACCGCACCATCTACCATCTCATGCAGATATTCAGGATGTGGAGTACCTATTGTTGACTCCTTTACAAATTCATACAAAACTGAAACATCCATCCAGTGATATACATGATGTAAATGAAAGGTACCGGCAGCAAAAAATACAATTAAAATTCCTGAGCCTACAAAGATATACTGAGAGATACCTTCAATAACTCTTTTTAAAGCTACCATGTAGCTTGCCTCTGTAGCATATTGTAATGCTAAAAAGAACAGTGCCCCTAGACTTATTGCAAAATAGAAAAATCCATTTACAAAAATATTTGCCCAAAAGCGATTATGATGGTCTGAGGTGTCAGTTGAATAACCAACTACCATAGCAACAACTCCTATCAGCATCAATACTGAGAATATAAGTTTTGCTCGTTTTGTAAAAATAAAATCCATGCTTTAGTTTTTTCGTCTTTTCTAGTTTGAATTTTTATTCTGCAGTTTCTGCTTTTGGTGCTTCTTCTTTTTTAGATAAAGGATCTTTCCCTTGCAGCGTTTGAACGTAAGCAACTATTTTCCATCTATCGTTCTCACGAATTAAACTTGAATGAGGGCCCATTGCATTTAATCCAAACAATATGGTATGATAAATATGCCCCTCTGATAATTGACTCATAGAACGATTTCCTCTTCTATTTGGTGTCTCATCAGCATAAGATGGCACTGCACCATAAATAGCATTCTGAATCGACCCCTTTCCTAAACCTTTCTTACCATGACAATGAGCACAAAAAGAAGTATATAATTGCTGACCTTCCTTAATTGTCTTCTCAGTTAGCATTAAAGGATTTGACAATTGTTGTCCCGCCATTTCATATCCCTCATTTGTATTGGGATATGCATATGGCCTATAACCGCGAGGTATTGAATTCTCAGGAGCTTTTCTGGCTGTAGATGAATCCGGGAATTCATAATCTACATAAACTTCTATTGCCGGAGAACGATACATGTCAGGCATGTATTCTACTCCTGGACTTTGAGGGTCTTCACAGGCAACAAAGAACATTGTTCCGATGGTTGCCATAAATATTGTATTGATAATTCGTTTCATTCTGTCTCTATTCAAAATAATAGTTCCGCTTATCTTTCTTCAATTAATATTGTTCCTGTCTTCTGCAATTCAGCAGTCAAATCTTCCACAGACATTCCAAAATCTGATGGATGAATTTCCATTACAAATCTGTCGTTTGTAGTTTCAGGATATGGATTTCTAGCAGTAACACCTGGCAACGTCCAATTCCTAATGAAATAAGTTAATGCCATTCCATGAGCTGCAAGTAATACCGTAAACTCGAAAGAAATTGGCACAAAAGCAGGAATGTTTTGATAGAAAAAGTTATTTGGCTTTCCACCAATATTCATCGGCCAATCTACAATCATAAAGTAATACATGCCTGCCAAAGCTAATGAAAGCCCAACCAAACCATAAATAAATGCACAAATTGCTAGCCTGGTTTGCTTTATACCAATCACAGGATCTAGTCCATGAATAGGGAATGGAGAGAAAACATCTCTAATGTGAACACCTTTTGCAACCAACTCCTTAGCTCCTGCTAACAGAGTCATGTCGTCATCGTACGTTGCGTATATAATTTTATCGTTCGTCATCTTAACAATTTTTTAATGCTCCTCAGCAGTTGTTGTTTCAATTTTCTTGTACTGCTCTCCGGAAGACTTCAAGATCGTTTTCAATTCATTCAAAGGTAATACAGGGAAAAATCTAGAAAACAATAGGAACAATACGAAGAAAATCCCAATGGTTCCAATAAAACACCCAATATCTACAAACGTCGGATGGAACATTGTCCAACTTGATGGTAAATAGTCTCTATGTAATGATGTAACAATAATTACAAAACGCTCAAACCACATACCTATATTAACCACAATAGACATGAAGAAAGTAAAACCAATGCTAGTTCTTAGTTTTTTAAACCAAAATACCTGAGGTGAAACAACATTACATGTCATCATAGCCCAATATGACCACCAATAAGGTCCGGTAGCTCTATTGATAAAAGCGTATGCTTCGTATTCCACACCGGAATACCAAGAAATAAATAATTCAGTTAAGTAAGCAACACCAACTATAGAACCTGTAACAATAATTACAATATTCATGTATTCAATGTGTTTGATGGTAATATAATTCTCTAGATTCATCACTTTTCTCATGATGATTAAGAGTGTTTGCACCATAGCAAATCCTGAGAAAACCGCTCCTGATACGAAATATGGAGGGAAAATTGTTGTATGCCAACCCGGAATAACTGAGGTTGCAAAGTCCATCGATACAATAGAGTGAACGGAGAACACAAGCGGCGTAGCTAAACCCGCAAGTACTAATGAGATCTCTTCAAATCTATTCCATGCTTTTGCATTACCTGTCCATCCGAATGCCAGTAAAGTATATACTTTTTTCGGAACTACTTGAGTCACTTTATCTCTAATGGTTGCAAAATCGGGAATTAAGCCGATATACCAGAAAACCAAAGAAACAGAGAAGTAAGTACTAATTGCAAATACATCCCATAAAAGTGGTGAGTTGAAGTTTACCCAAAGAGAGCCAAACTGGTTTGGTAGTGGAAAAACAAAATACGCTAACCAAATTCTTCCCATGTGAATTCCAGGCCAAACTGCAGCCATCATTACGGCAAAAATTGTCATGGCTTCTGCTGAACGGTTAATAGCCATTCTCCATTTTTGTCTAAACAGTAAAAGTACTGCAGAAATTAATGTACCTGCATGACCGATACCTACCCACCATACGAAGTTGGTAATATCCCAAGCCCAACCTACGGTTTTGTTCAAACCCCAAGTACCAATACCTGTTCCTAATAAATATAAAATACAACCAATACCCCATGCTGCCATAACGGCTGCAATTCCAAAGGCTATCCACCATGAACGGTTGGCTTTTCCTACAACTGAGGCTAAAACATCATCAGTAATTTGGCTGTATGACTTTTCTCCTAGTATTAACGGTTCTCTTATCGCTGCTTCTTGATGCATTCTATCTTGTTTTAAGCAATATTTGATTCTGTATTTCTTACCTTAACTTGGTAATAAATGTTTGATTGTGTTCCCACTTCTTCAATAACTCTGTATGCTCTGTTACTTTGAGAAGCAGCTAGTACTTTACTTGATTTATCATTGTAATCACCAAAAGTAATCGCATTTGTAGGACAAGCTGAAGAACAAGCTGTTTCAATGTCTCCGTCCATTACAGGTCTGCTTTCCTTTTTAGCGTCTAACTTACCAGTTTGTATCCTTTGCACACAAAGGCTGCATTTCTCCATTACGCCTCTAGCTCGAACTGTAACATCTGGGTTTAATACCATACGCCCTAAATCGTCTTGAGATGGATTCAAATCAGCAAATTTATCGTAACCCATGTAGTTAAACCAGTTAAATCGTCTAACCTTATAAGGACAGTTGTTCGCACAATATCTTGTACCGATACATCTATTATAAGTCATTTGGTTTAAACCTTCGTTACTATGAGTAGTTGCCGCAACAGGACAAACTGTCTCACATGGAGCGTGGTTACAATGCTGACACATCATTGGTTGATGAACTACCATAGGATTATCCTCAGGGCTCTCCATTTCACCATAATTTCTGTCTTCAACAGATTCTGGACTTGAACTAAAATATCTATCAATTCTCATCCAATGCATTTCTCTTGATCTTCGCACCTCGTCTTTTCCTACAACAGGAACGTTGTTTTCTGAGTTACATGAAGTAACACATGAACCACAACCAATACAAGTATTTAAGTCAATACTCATTCCCCAATGGTGACCAGCTGTAGCTACCGGATGAGCAGCCCATAAATCTACATCATTGACATTCATTGGCCCTTCATGAGTAGCCAACATATGAGCAGGATTGTAATCTTCTTTTGAACCGTTTTTAAAAACATCTAACGTAGTTTCTCTAACTACTGATGTTCTTCCCATAACGGTTTGGTGCGTTTGAGTAGTTGCAATTTGGTATTTCTCTCCTGCAGCTTCCATAGAAACTTCAGTAGCATATCCCATCATGCCTTTTACAGCGGGATATACGTTAAATCCGATAATTTCATTACTCTTACCAATGGTTTGACCATAACCTAACGCTACTGACAATGTGCCCGGTGCTTGCCCTGGCTGAGCAACTACGGGAACGTTCTCGAACGTCACACCGTTAATGGTAATGTTTATGGTATCTGCATCTTTTTGCTCGCCATATTCAATTGCGAAACCTTTTTCTTTGGCTTCTGCAGGGTTCATGGCTATGTAATTGTCCCAAGTTATTTTAGAAATTGGATCCGGCAACTCTTGCAACCATGGGTTGTGAGACTGATTCCCGTTTCCGATTCCTACCTTAGAATAAAACTCTATTTCTAATTCTGAAGACTTTATTTTTGAAATCTTAGATAACGCTGCCGAAGCATTATCTGTAAAAGTTAACTCAACTCCTTCAGCTGTTTTACCTGTAAAGTAACCTAGCTCTAACGTTGTATTCCAGAAATCTTCGAACAACAACGATTCTGATTGCATTGGAAACGTTACTGCTTGCCACGTCGCTTTAATGAAATCGTAATAATTACCATCTAGTCCCATCCAAGAAATCATGCAGTCTTGAAATTGCATTGTGTCGAACAATGGACTAATAGAAGGTTGAGTAATTGAGTAATGTCCTGCAACAGGATTTGAATCGTTCCATGACTCTAAATAATGTGGCGCAGCGCCAACCATTTTTGCTTCTACTGAAGTTTCTGTTGGTCTACTAGCAAAAACAATTGATGTTTTCGCTTTTGCCATTGCCCCTTTAAAATCCATATCAGCTGGCATGCTGTATACGGGATTCACTCCGTCAATTAATAAAACATCAACTGAACCCGACTTCAAGTCGTTTACTAAAGATGCTACATCCGCATCAACGCCTTGGCGCTGATTGGAAGCTCTTTTAATGCTAACCGTAGTTCCGTAATTGCCTAACATATGATTGATGGCAATTACAACGTTTTGAATGTCTTTATCATTAACACCACACAAAACAATAGACTCACCTTTATTGGCTAACAAGTGCTCAGCTGCCATTTTAACTTTTGGCGCCACGTTGGACTTACTACCATTTAGGTAGTTGTAAATAGCAGCTACAGTTTTACCATACTCCGATGGTTTCATTGGCATTCTAACATCTGCATTGGAACCACTCAAAGAAAGCGACGCTTCAAATTGAAAGTGCTTCGACATCCAACCATTTTCAGGTTTTCTACCCTTAGCGTATTGAGATGTTAATTCAATTGAAGACGGAAAGCTGTTCATAAAATCAGCCCCAATACTAACAATTGATTTTGCTTTAGATAAATCATAAGTTGGTAGCGCTGCCACTCCAAAACTTTCTTTGTTTGCTTCAATCATTCCACTAGCAGAAACTGCATCATAAGAAACGTGTTTGATATCAGCTGATGGATTAGCGGCAACGAAATCAGCAACAAGTTTTTTTGTTGAAGGGCTTGTAATTGAATTGGTCAGAATTCGGACTTTACCTCCGTTTGCCAATGCATCTGAAAGTTGTTTTTTAACCGTTCCATTAAACTTAGACCATGTTGTAGGAGTACCTCCTATTTCAGGAGCTCTATACCTTTTTTCATCATATAATGAAAGAACGGAAGAATTAACTCTTGCATTAATTGCCCCACCTGTTAGCGGAGACTTTTTATTGCCTTCGATTTTAATTGGACGACCTTCTCTCGTTTTTACAACGATATCACAATAATCAAATCCATCTGAGTAATTAGTAGCAAAATAATTTGCCACACCAGGATTTGTTTTATCGCCTTTAACTACATGAGGGATTACTTTATTTACCGGAGCTTCACATGCCGCCAATGATGCTGCAGTTACACCAAAGCCAAGATACTTTAAAAAGTCTCTTCTCGATGTATTTGAATTAGCCAACAACCCTTCATCTCCTAAGAAGTCTTCCGCAGGCAAATATTCGTTAAACTCTTTCGACTTTACCTCTTGAAAAGCTGGAGAGTTATTTAACTCTTCAACTCCTTTCCAATATTTTTTATTATTTGACATAAGCTTTATACTGCTTCTTGTTAAATCTTAATAATGACACTTTGCACACTCAATACCTCCTAATTCAGAAACGGTAATCGTACCATCCTCTAAATATTGTTTTTTCAACTCTTCAGGAAGTCTTTTGTGAATTTCATCATAATAACCGTTATCGGCCATCTGAACTTTTGTTTCTCTGTGGCAATTAATACACCAACCCATAGTAAGTTCTGCGTGTTGCTTACCTACCGTGTACGTTTCAACTGGACCATGACACTTTTGACAAGCAATTTTACCAATAGAAACGTGCTGTGAGTGATTAAAATAAACGTGATCCGGCAAATTATGAACCTTAACCCATTTAATTGGCTTTTGATTTGGACCGTAAGTCTTAGTTACGGGATCAAAATCTAAAGCGGCGTAAATTTTTCCAATTTCTTCCTTACCGTACTGAGGGCCTTCCTGAATGTAAGTATGACAGTTCATACATAAGTTTGGAGAAGGGATTCCGGCGGACTTAGAATAAGAAGCACTGTTGTGACAGTAATTACAATCAATGCCGTTTGTTCCTGCATGCAATTCATGCGAAAATTTAATTGGCTGTTCCGGCTCGTAACCTTGGTAAACACCAACACCAAAAGCTGAATCCCATCCAACCTTGGCAAACATAGCAAGACAAACAATTCCCAACAAAGCAAAAATTGTTTTATTCTGAGAAACTGTTAACGCCAGCGCTTGAGTCAAGGTTGTCTCTTCCGGCATTTCCTCTCCAGCTTCTCTTGCCTTAGCAGCAGTGAAGATGTATTGAACTTTTCTTAACAGTATAATCACAATTAAAAAAAGAACAACCAAACCCGCAATAGCATAATTTGAAATTCCTGGATCTTCAACTTCCACTACTTCTGCAGCTCCTGCAGCACCTGCATCAGCAACAACAGGCGCAGACTCGTTATAAACTTTAATGTAATCCAAAATTGCATCAACCTGAACATCAGTAACAGGTTGAGCAGGCATAATGACTTTGTTGTATTGCTCAAATACAGCAACGGCCTGAGCATCTCCAGAAGCTATTAGCTCTCCTGAGTTTTTAATCCACTTATACAACCACTCGCGCTCGTACTTGTCATACACACCTGCCAATCCCGGACCAACTAGTTGGTTTGCACCTGGACTATGACATGACGCACAATAGCTTTTGAATAGTTTTTCTCCATCTTCTTGCGCTTGTAGTGTAGTTGATGATACACTAAATGCTAACAAAAAAGAAAACAGACCGAGAAAGTGGATGGCTGGTTTTTTGAATGATATTACGTTCATATTTCGCTAATTAGGTTTTATCTAGTAAACCGTTTTTGAGGTAAACCCATTTTTTACCGATTGCAAATTTAACCACAAGTCTTATTGTTGCCATTCGATTAAGACAAAATTAAATCGGTTCTAGCTAATTTAGAATCATTCTAAATTGCTCTTAACAACTGTTAAATTCGGAACTATTTTGGTTAGAATGAAGTTCGCTATCTTTGTCGTAAATTCGAATACAATGAGGCTGTTTTTTTCCCTTTCTATTGCACTCCTTTCTTTTTGCAGCGCTGCGCAAGAGGCCAACCAAATTGATAATAAAGGCTTAAGTGAGCGAACCCTTAATTTGGATTCAATTTACACTAACCCATTGAAAGATAGCACAACTAACATAGTAGGTTTAGTGGAAGTAAAAAGTGAAAAAATTGATCTATTGATAGAAGACTACCTTGCGAATAAAAAGTACAACGGTTACAGAATTCAAATCTTTTCGAGCTCTAATAACAGACTTGAAGCTGTAAAAGCGAAATCTGAATTTCTAAGAGAATTTCCTGAAGTAAAAAGTTACTTAGTATATCAAGCCCCTAACTATAAAGTAAGAGTTGGAGATTTTCTAGACCGATTAGAAGCAAATAAAGAGTTACTTCTGATCCAAGAAAGTTTTCTAAATGCATTTTTAGTGAAAGGCGAAATTGAGCCAACAATTAAGTAAGCTATCCTCTCTTCTCTTCGAAAAACAACTTGAGTAAATCTCTACAATCATCAGCCAGTACACCGCCAACCACTTCTGTTTTTGGATGAAATAAGTATTGTTTATCAATACTTTGCTGCCTTGGACGTTCATCTTTAGCCCCATAAACTACGCGCATAATTTGCGTCCAATAGGAAGCACCTGTACACATTACACATGGCTCTAATGTTACATATAAGGTACATTCCTTTAAATATTTCCCACCTAAAAAATCGGCCCCAGCAGTGAAAGCCTGCATTTCTGCGTGAGCTGTTACGTCATTTAGAGTTTCTGTTAAATTATGCGCCCTAGCAATCACCTTAAAGTCGTGCACTATTACAGCTCCAATAGGAATTTCATCTTTGTCGAATGCTAAATTTGCTTCGTTTAAAGCTTGCTTCATAAAGTAATTATCGTCGAAAGGCTGAATCATAATTTATAATGAAGAATATTGAATGTAAAATTAGGAAAAGAGATGACGGAGAACACGCAAAAGAATAGTGATCAAAAATTATAACGAGTAAAATCGTACTCCTGCTGTTACTTAACATACGTGTTCAAACGAGCATCCTCAAACTTTTCGCAGCCTTTGACTACTTGCATTGCATTTCGACAACAGTAGGATATTAAACTTGAAAAAACAGTCAAAATTTAAAGAAATTTATACAATTTCGGCTTAAGATGTGCTGTTCGTCTAAGTTTCTTGTACATTTCACATTCAGCATTCAACATTCAACATTTGAATAGTTAATTTCGCACAAAATTTAGAGCATGCTTAGAACACACAACTGCGGCGAATTGCGCATTGAAAACTTAAATGATTCCGTTAAACTTTCAGGTTGGGTACAAAAATCCAGAGATCTTGGTGGATTAACTTTTGTTGATTTGAGGGACCGGTATGGTATTACACAGTTGACCTTTAATATGGATGAAAACCAACAACTCTGTGCGCAAGCGAGAGAGTTGGGTAGAGAATTTGTTATTCAAGTTGAAGGAACTGTAATAGAACGCAGCAGCAAAAATGACAAAATGCCAACCGGTAATATTGAAATTTCTGTTACGAAGCTTACTGTTTTAAATGCTTCCAAAACACCGCCTTTTACTATTGAAAATGAAACAGATGGCGGTGAAGAATTGCGAATGAAATACCGCTATTTAGATTTAAGAAGAAATCCGGTGCAAGAAAAACTATTCTTACGCCATAAATTAGCAAAAGAGGTCAGAAATTACCTAGATGGTGCGGCATTCATTGAAGTTGAAACTCCTGTATTAATTAAATCTACCCCGGAGGGAGCTCGAGATTTTGTCGTTCCTTCAAGAATGAATGAGGGGCAATTTTATGCTTTACCACAATCGCCACAAACCTTTAAGCAACTCTTAATGGTTTCAGGTTTCGACCGCTACTTTCAAATTGTTAAATGCTTTAGAGATGAAGACTTAAGAGCTGATAGGCAGCCAGAATTTACTCAAATTGATTGTGAAATGACCTTTGTGGAACAAGAAGATATTCTGAGCACTTTCGAGCATATGATGCGCCACCTTTTCAAAACTGTTAAAAGCATTGATTTAAAGGACTTTCCTAGAATGGACTATGCCGACGCCATGAGACTTTATGGCTCTGATAAGCCTGACATTCGTTTTGGGATGGAATTTCACGAATTAAACGATGTAACGCAAAACTTAGGCTTCAAAGTGTTTGACGAAGCTGAACTTGTAGTCGGTATTTGTGCGAAAGGCTGCGCAACATATACTAGAAAACAACTGGATGCTTTAACCGACTTTGTTAAGAGACCACAAGTTGGAGCAAAAGGATTAGTCTACGCCAAAATGAATGAAGATGGTAGTATTAAATCATCAGTAGATAAATTTTACAGTGAAGAACAAAAGCAAGCTTGGGCAGAGAAATTTGGCGCAGAGAAGGGTGACTTAATTTTAATTATTTCGGGTAATGTAAACCAAAGTCGCTCTGCGATGAGTGAACTCAGATTGCATCTAGGAGCTGAATTGGGTTTAAGGGACAAAAATACCTTCGCTCCTGTATGGGTTACAGACTTTCCTTTGTTGGAGTGGGACGAGGAAACGAAGCGATTCCATGCCATGCATCACCCCTTTACATCGCCTAAAGTTGAAGATTTTGACAAGCTAGAATCAGCTCCTGGAGAAGTTCGAGCAAACGCTTACGACATGGTTATTAACGGTGTTGAAGTTGGTGGAGGCTCTATTCGAATACACGACAGGTCAACTCAGGAAAAAATGCTGAGCTTGTTAGGATTTACGGTTGAAGAAGCAAAAGATCAGTTTGGATTTTTAATGGACGCATTTGAATACGGAGCTCCCCCACATGGAGGGATTGCATTAGGTTTTGACAGAATGTGTGCCTTATTTGGAGGCTCAGATTCTATAAGAGATTACATTGCTTTTCCAAAAAACAACAGTGGAAGAGATGTAATGATAGACGCACCTGCACCAATTAGTAAAGAGCAACTAGACGAGCTTTTTCTGCAAACAAAACCTGCTAAATAGCCTTTTTTAGAATAAATTACCTTTGGCAACTAAATTTACTGCATGATACATTCAATGACCGGCTATGGAAAAGCCGAAGGAGTAATAGGGAATAAGAAAATTACGATTCAGCTTAAATCCCTGAACAGTAAGCAAGCGGATGTTAGCGTTAAAGTTCCCTCCTTATTCAAAGACCAAGAGTTAGTTCTTAGAAAGGAAATAGCCAAGGACCTGCAACGTGGTAAAATTGAAATGTATTTGTCTTATGAAGCGAACGAAAAAGAAAACAGCTATGAAATAGATGAAGTAGTTTTTCAGCGCTATTATAATCAGCTAAGTCTTTTAAACGGTAAGTTTAAACTAGACAACTCTAATTTGACGGCAACAATTTTAAAGATGCCCGAGATTTTAAAAGCACGAGAAGAGTCAGTAAACGAAAGCAACGACAACGCAGTATTAACGCTATTAAAAGAAGCTTTAGTTGAAATAAACAGCTTCAGAGCAGACGAAGGGAAAACGTTAGAATTGGACTTAACCGACCATATTAATAAGATTGAAAGCTTATTAGCCGAGGCATTAAAATACGAAGATGAACGAACAGAAACGGTTCGAACTAGAATTTTATCCAACTTAGAAGACGCTCAACAAAAGGATAATGTTGATATGGATCGTTTTGAGCAAGAGATGATTTTTTATATGGAAAAATATGATATCTCTGAAGAAAAAGTTCGCTTGAAAGCCCACTGCGATTATTTCAAGAAAACAATGGCAGAGGAACAAGGACAAGGGAAAAAACTAGGATTTATTTCACAAGAAATTGGAAGAGAAGTAAATACATTAGGTTCTAAATCTAATCATGCACAAATGCAGAAATTGGTTGTTCAAATGAAAGACCAACTTGAAAAAATTAAAGAGCAGGTATTAAACGTATTGTAATGAACAAATGCATCATTTTCTCGGCACCCTCCGGAGCAGGTAAAACGACTATTGTTAGGCGATTATTAACTGAAGGTTTACCTTTAGAATTCTCCATCTCGGCTGCAACACGAGATAAAAGAGGAACGGAGGAAAATGGGAAGGATTATTATTTCCTTTCCGTAGCTGATTTTAAAAAGAAGATTGACGAAGATGAATTCATTGAATGGGAGGAGGTCTATGAAGAACATTTTTACGGCACATTAAAATCAGAAATTGAACGAATTTGGGATAGCGGAAAAGCTGTTATTTTTGATGTAGATGTAGTGGGAGGAATTAATCTTAAAAAACATTTTAGAGAAAATGCCCTTTCTATTTTTGTAATGCCACCAAGCATGAAAGCCTTAGAAGAAAGGCTAAAAGGTAGGGGAACAGATAGTCCCGCACGCATTCAAAAGCGGTTGGAAAAAGCCAAACAAGAACTCATTACAGCTGATCAATTCGATTACGTGGTGCTTAACGATGAGCTTGAAAAGGCAGTGGGAGCTGCTAATTTAATTGTGAAAAAATTTCTAGCGTAATGAAAAAAATAGGCTTGTTCTTTGGCACTTACAACCCTGTTCATGTAGGGCACATGGTGATTGCGAACTACATGGTGGAGTTTACCGATATGGATGAAGTTTGGTTGGTGGTGACTCCTCAAAACCCTTTCAAACAAAAAGACTCTATTTTGAAAGATTACGATCGTTTACATTTGTTGCAATTGGCCATAGGGGACGATCCTAGATTAAAAGCTTCAAACATTGAATTTGATTTGCCCCAACCAAATTACACAGTTGACACATTAGTCTATTTGAGAGAGAAGTTCCCAAAAAATAAGTTCTCTCTAATTATGGGTGCAGATAATTTAAACCATTTTCACAAATGGAAAAATCACGATGTTATTTTAGAAAACCATGAATTGTATGTGTACCCAAGAATGGACTCTAATGAAGGAGGAGATTTGAAACGCCATTATAAAGTAAATTATGTTGAAGCTCCAGTGATGAAGATTTCATCTTCGTTTATACGAAAAGCCATTATAGATGGGAGAAATGTTCAGCATTACATGCCATCTCTAGTAGCTGAATATGTGGCTGATATGAATTTGTTTAAATAACATTTCCCGTTATAGCTTAATTCAAATTTACTTGGTCAAATTCAAATCTGAACTTATTTGTCTAAAATAAAAATAGCCGGCTTAGCTTCATTTAGCTTAAAATTTATTTGATAAGACTTAAACCCATCAATATCAAAATAAAAGACTCTGTTCTCCGGAATTAGAAAACTAGGAATTTGATCAGTCATTAACTCAACTTTATAAAGTCCCTCGACTTTCGTAAGTTGCCGCCTAAATGATCCATTATTATCTATATTTATAAATGTTACCTCATCTCTTGGGTCAATTACTTTGATCCTCAAAAGCGAATAATCAAAATTATTGATCCTACTATATTTCGCCTTATTTAGCATAACCCTCCCGTCTAGAACATACTTTTCAGTTAGTGGCACATTTATTACCATATCTTTTGAAAGATTTAGTTCAAAATCTGTTCCACTGACACCCGAATTTGTATTCCCAATAGGGTTAATTTTAATTGTGTAATTACCAGTGGGAATGTCTTGAAAGAAAGCAGCACCATTATTTTCTGTAATTGATGTTCCTTCGATTTGTTGAAGATTATTTTTATCTCCTTCAATAGTGATTAACACATCAGAAATTACGATTTCGTTGCTATCTCGCATACTATTGCCGTTTTGATCAAAATATAAATTGAAACTAATATCCCTATAACTTAAAACAGGCTGATCAAAGTTGAATTCTTTTCTAATTCTAAAACCTACGTTGGTAAATATAGACTTTGATATTCGTTCTTGATCACTTGAAGAGTATGTTGATATATTAAAAAAAGTAGAAATGGTTATCCCTTGACTTAAATTAAGTTGCGAACCGATGTTACCAGTAAACAATGAAACTTTAGCCGTAGTGTAATTAACATAATTTGCGCTTAAATCCAGCTGAACTTTGTCCTGCAGTATTTTTTTATTGGCCCTATACCTTGCATTAAAGTTAGAAGAATTACTAATATTTAATGCGTTTAACCCTAATATACTGGGAGTAAAAACCCCATCACTAAATCTGACTGAAAAAATAGAGTTTCCATCTTGCACATTTATTCCAATCTGGGTAAGTCTGCCCTCCTCTTCTCCTCCTTTAATTTCAGGAAGGTTAAAATATGTAGCACCAGATTCAACGAAAGCCGTCAAACTAATATCTTCAATTTTTCCGCTAACCCGAGTGAAAAAACGTGGAGAAGCATAAAATATCATATCACTTGGAGCGGCAGTTGAAGGATTCAATACATTTGTCAACTCCGAATAATAATAATGCACCCCTGAAGTAATATTGGTGCTAAAAACTTTATAATTGTAATTGAGATAAGTTCGACTTATATCTACATAGTTATTATTCACAAGGCGGCCATAGAAGGACTCAGAAGGTATATTTTTCCTCCTAGTAAATATTAGCGAAGCACTACTGTTCTCACCAATTTCTCTAAAAACGTTCAACTTTTGTTGCTGAACTGCATTTTGTGAACCGGCATGATGCCTTGATTTTGACATAGAACTTGCACTAAATCTCCATCGATTTATGTTAAAACTATATGCTACCCGAACACCACGCCCGCGAAGAGTAGTATCAGCTAAAAATGTGTTAGAAGCGGTTTGAAAAGTTGTTGAATCGTAATTATTGGACCGTACAGATTGAGATAATCCAATGGATATGCTGTGTTGCTTAATAGAAGTAGATCCTGAAACACTCCCTTCCATCTTATTAACAAAATTGGTTTTATCAATTGAATATATAAAAGCAGGACGAATGTTTATACCTTTTAAATTAAAAGAACCTGAAGATGAATAACTAGATCTATCGATGAATAGACTTTTCACGTAACCAATCCCAACATTAAAGTCTTTTCCCGTTAATAAGTCTGACTTTAATTGCGCGCCCCTGCCAAATTCTCGGTAAAAATCTCCACCAAGACTTTGATCTCCAACACTAATAAAAGAGTTGCCTTTAGAGTATGACACATCCCCTCTACTAAACCTCCAAATGTCTTCTGCCCCACTATTATTATTAAGGTTGTATAGTAACATGGAATAACGCAAACGTTGATCCTCTGTAAAGTTAATATCACCCCACGTTTTTAATGAAAAGCCGGGGGCACCATTCCCGCCAAAATTAAATACCCCAACCTCAAGATTGAAAGGAGTTGCACCATATCGATTATTAGCGTTATAATTATTATCATAAAGATTTGTGTACACCCTATTTTCCTTTACAACATTTTCGTGACTGACCTGCACAAGAAACCTATTCTCATCTAATGAATTTGAAAGAGGCTTAGAAATCGAAATATCTATTACGGTATCTTTAAACCTTTGTAATTCAATGAATCTATCAAGTGTCAAATTCCCTGATTTCGAATTCTTTACATTGACCTTAAATCTTTTTGAGTAATTAGAATTGTTACTAATGTACAGTTTAATGTACTTTTCATTTTCAAAGCTCAACCAGATTGGATTATCTAATTTTGATTTAATTAACCAACCTCCGTTTTTTTCCACCTTTATAAAGCTCACGGCCTCTAATTGAGATTCTCGATTAAGAAACAGATTCGCAGGTAAGAAGGATGCTTGAATTGTAGTTGTTTTTCCTCCTTCAACTTTACTGACATCAACAATGAATGGGATAACTATTGTTGTATCAGAATATGGCTTTAAATTAATCGATATACCTCTAGAACCTAACGGCTTAACAAAGCTTCCGGAGTAAAATTTTATTTCACCTTTGAGATATGTGTTGTTATTATTTTTGATTACCAGGCTTTTCCACAAAATATTCTCGTCAACTATAACTTCCTTTCTCTTTTTAAAGTAGAAATTAGATGTTATAATACTCGTATTTGGATTAACCGAATCTGGCAACCAACCCTTATTTAGATTTTCAAAAAACTCGTCCTTGTCTATTGAGTATGCCGCAGAGTCGATTTCTTGTCCATAGATAGATTGACCTATTAAAAAAAGAAAAATTAAAAAACTAAAAAGTTGGCTCCAACGTATATTCAATTTCGACTGTATAATAGCCCGATGGTTGATCATTTAATTTACCCAAACAATTTATGGTCCCAAAGTCAAACTGAGCATCAATTTTGTGAGTAGTCCAATCACATGGAAAAACACTGCTACTCATTAATGTTTGATTTGTTTGACTTAACATGACAAAACCATTAAAAAATGAATTTACACCAAACCCAACATTATTGGATAGGCTTATCGCAATTGTGTTTAAGTCCAAATTACTACCTCCTGAGCCTTCCATTGAAGTGGCAATGCCATTAGCAGTTCTAAATACTATATCGAATCCAGTAAGACCAGGAGTAGCCGGAACATTAACAACATTCGATAAAGTTACTCCAAGCGTTAAAGCACTAGGAATTTCAACTCCATTAGAAATTTCATCAAAAGAATTTACTACTACTTCTACATTATTTGCGGATAAAACTGAAAGCCTTGCTGAGTTCCAATCTTGCGCAGTTAAAGCGCATACCCATCCAGAATGCAGAAGTAGCAGTATTGTGTTTTTGAATAAAACCTTAAGGCTCAATTGAAATATCTAGTAATACATTAGTAACGTAACGGTCAGGGGCTTGATTTATATCAATAATTGGATCAACTGCTGAAAGCAGCGCGGCATTAGCCGTGTTAGCCTCCCAATTAAATACCAAAATGTTATCTAATACATCTCCTGCATTTGTCGTAACTCCAGCAGCTGCAGCTCTGCTACCAACAACGGTAACAGGGTATTGAGGTAATGCAATCACAGCTGCATTTGACCCTCCTATGTCCGTCAATTCTGCACCAAACGTATGCAACCCGGCGCCAGTGGTAATTTGAAAACCAACATACCCAAGAGCAAGTGTATTAGCAGGATTATCAACACCAATAAAATTTGCATCTTCAGCTCCCATATTTAACTGCCAAGAGGTAGATGAAGCGACAGTTATTTGTGTATCGTATATGTCAGCATTTGCAATACCTGTTTCATAATCATCGATTCTATTAAATACAAACTCTATATTCCCTCCGTCTACGACGTTCAGTCTAAGAATTTGATTTAATGTTAGGGCTACCGGAACTACAGCTCTGTCCGACACAGGCTGACTGAAAGAATTTAAAGAAAACAAGCCCGCGAATACAGCTAAGACTACTTTTGTAATATTTTTCATTGTTTGTTAAATTTGTTAGTAATATTGCGCAAATATATGTAAAAAATATTATGAAAATCATATTAACACTATTATGCAGCTTTTGCTTAACTCTCTTAGCCCAAGACTTCGAGGTTGCCCCGGTTGTTTTAAATTTCACTGCTACCACTAAAACCCCTCAATCAATTAACTTATACATCACAAACCACGACGAAACCCCAAATACCTACAAACTTAGCTTCTCTGACGAATTTTTTGGGCAAGATGGTAAAAGACAATATGTTGAAGCGGGATCTACTATAAATAGTTGTTATAAATGGCTTTCCTTAGATAATGAAGAAATATTAGTTGGCCCAGAACAAACAGGGATTATTACCTTAACTTTGAGCCCAAGAAACCCTGACGCAAACAAAACGAAATGGCTAACGGCATTTGTAAGTATTCAAAAAGATAATGTTGAAGGTATTTTTGAAAAAAAGTCGATTCAAACCGGTATAAATCTAATTCCTCGGATTGCGGTGAAAATTATACAGAACTTTAACGAAGAAACCAACGTTTCGTTTGAAATTATAGACAGTACAATCTTGTTCAATAAATTAAATAATGTTTTATCGTTTAAACTAAAAAACACAACTGAGGGTGAGGTGAAACAATTTAAATATTTCTATTCATCTTATTCTGAATCAACAAATAAAGAATTCCAGTCTGCACCGACTACGACAACTCTTTATCCAAATCAGATAAAAAACATAACATATGACCTAAGTAGTTTAAGTAAAGGGGCGCATGAATGTTTATTCTTGATTGACCCAGGTGTGCTAGGAACTATAAAGGCAATTAGAAAACGTGTTATCATAGAATGAAGGTAGTAACTCTCTTTTTATTACTCTCATGTCTTTGTCTATCGGGGCTAATCTGCAGTCAGACAGACACCGTCATAACCTTTTACGATAATAAATCACGAAAAGAAATTTACCTAACCGATGGTAGTATTAAAAATGGTCTTTATCAAATTTTTCACGAATCGGGAAAATTGTGGCAAATTGGTAACTACAACAACGGGGAGCTGACAGGTGAATGGAGAGTGTATGATAAAAATGAAGTTCTAGTACAAAGTTCCAACTATTTCAAAAACAAGCTACACGGGCAACAAAAATATTATTTCGGCAATGGTATTATGAAACAATTGCTTTTTTTTAAAGAAGGTGTTTTAGATGGAATTGCACAACTATATGCTAATCAAGGCTTCCTCTCTAAGAGTTATCTTTCTGAAGAAATAAGTTTTAAGGATGGCATGAAAGACGGGAGATACATAAAGTATAATGAAATAGGCGATTCAGTTGTAATTGGTAAATTTAAATTAGACTTAAGATCAGGATCTTGGAAACATTATGATGAGACTGGCAGCCTGGTTAAAGAAGAGAAGTTCATAAATGACATTTGCGAAAACTCAATTTATTATTATGGCTCGGGAGAATTAAAAAAGCAGATATTTACCCTTAATGATTCATTAAGCATTCAATTTGCTTATTTCAAAACAGGCGAATTAAAGTCAAAATTAGGCTTGTTGAATTCGAGTGCACATGGCAATTACATTGAGTGGTACAAGTCAGGCTCGGAAAAGATGATTGGAAAATTTGTTGAGAACCGAAAAAGAGGGAAATGGGAATTTTTCATTGAAGACGGAACAAAAAAAGAATACAATTACAACTAATAGAGCCTATTTTTAAATTTCAAATAGAAATATGATTTTAAAACTCTATAGTTGTTATATAGTTCCATCCCTCTTATTATTTATTTCGCTATTTATGCCTACCTTATAGCACCCAGAAAGATTATAAGACAATTAAAGTTTATGAAGGCTTTCTGCTTTCGTAAATACATAGTCTCTTGAAATATCCATTACTTTAAGTTTCTTTTATAACAAATTAGTAAAATCAAAGATCTTTAATATGTTCATAAAGATCAAATTAATAATACCATTGTCAATCCAATTCATGAGACAAGGAATTGTGTTTACAGATAAGAGTGCATCCTAAGTTGATATAGTTAACTATGTGGGGTTGCACATTACAGCGAAATCGAATAAAAAACAACAGAAGAAACGTTTAAATGGTTTCACATAACAATAAGCAATGCTAAAAGAGATATTCTAGTTAACTATCTCAAAATAAAAGGTAAATATTTGTAATTGTATTTAGATGAATTTTGTTACGAGCTGAATAGAAGATATTTTGGAGAAAAACTCTTCGACAGGCTTATAATCGCTAGCATTACAGGATTATGAGCAATTGCTGATATACATAAAATTTTATACAAAAACGCAACGTTACTGTTATACAAATC
Organism: uncultured Flavobacteriales bacterium; assembly: GCA_905479325.1. Classification (GTDB taxonomy): domain Bacteria; phylum Bacteroidota; class Bacteroidia; order Flavobacteriales_E; family Vicingaceae; genus NORP294. The sequence continues at coordinate 25,544 of CAJQLW010000048.1, read as the reverse complement.
ATCAAACAGTACTTGTATAACCTGAATATGAACAACATAAAAATATCAAATCCCTAAATCCACAATGGGTAAATATTCATGTATGCAATGATATTAAATTTCCAAATTAGTAACCATTATTACTAACTTTCCGCGCCTATTTTAAAACCTTCCCACCAATTCAACATATAGCATCGTTAAATCTTTCTCAGCCCTTCCGGCGATTTCTAAAATTTCGGCAATAGAAACCGGGTGTAAATTATCAGGATCACATTCATCAGTTAAAACAGAAATAGCAACACAAGGCATACTCATGTGATTGGCTACAATGACTTCAGGAACAGTGGACATACCTACTGCATCGGTTCCTATAGTTCTTAAATATCGATATTCTGCTCTGGTTTCTAGGTTTGGTCCTGCAACGGGAGTGTACACCCCCTCATGCAACGTTATGCCTTTTTCCTTTGCGATAACTTTCAACAAGTCATTCATCTCCTTATTATAAGGCCGGCTCATGTCTGGAAACCTCGGACCCAACTCGTCAAAATTCTTTCCTCGCAGTGGATTATCAGGCAACATGTTAATGTGGTCATCAATTAACATTAACTCGCCTTTTTTGAAATTGGGATTTACCGTTCCTGCTGCATTAGAAATTAACAGTTTTTCAATACCCAACAATTTCATTACCCGAATCGGGAACGTTATCTCTTGCCCAGAATAACCTTCGTAATAATGAAATCGTCCTTGCATGGCTAGTACTTTCTTGCCATTTAAATTTCCATAAATCAGTTTGCCAGAATGAGATTCCACCGTTGAAACCGGAAAGTTGGGAATGTCAGCATAGTCAATTATTTCTTCCGCATCAATTTGAAGTGCTAGGTTGCCTAAACCTGTTCCTAAAACAATTCCAATAATCGCTTCTGTAACTCCTCTTGATTTTATGTAATCTGCTGCAGCTCTTATATTTTTCATGTACTTTATCTTAAACTATATCCTGATTTTTCCAAATCTTCTAGCGTGTCCAAATCTATTAATTCTTTCAACAAACTCACCGATAATTTCTTAGAATTTGCTCTCTCTATTGTCTCAGCAAGCACCACTTCGGTACTCCAAGTAATGTTTTGAAACAATTCAGCGCGGAAGTCATTTGTCCCTAACAAGTAATACCCCCCATCATTGGCTGGCCCAATTACTACATCTGAATGGTCTAATTTTTCGAAAGCCTCATTAATTGTTGCCGCATCTAAATCATAACAGTCACTGCCTATAATGATAACCTTTCCTTTTTCCTCAAAGACGTTCTCAAAAGCACTTGTAATTTTTTTTCCTAAATCTCCTTCCGCCTGAATTCTCTTCTCAAAATTCTCATTCGACCAAGAATCATTTTCAGGTATACCTTTAGAATAAAATAAATGCCTTTTACTCTCCACTTTCAGTGCTTCTTCTTGGCATTTTTGAAGTAAGTCGTTGTACACTTCCAGCGCCTTTTCGTCACCAATTGATGAAGCCAAGCGAGTTTTAACGGTTCCTAAAACCGGATTTTTTACAAAAATAATTAAGTGCCTTTGCATACTATGCCACTGTACCTTGACAACTTGACCCAGCTCCAGCAGTGCAACCGTAGCAATGTTGGTTCACTAAAATAGTTCGGGCTTCTAAATTTTTCAAGTCAAAATCATCGATGTGCTGAGTCCTTTTATCAGCTACTTTCATGTCTAACATTTGGTTAAAGTCGCAATCGTACATATATCCGTCCCAATCTACAGAGATAGTATTTCTGCACATGACTCCATCAACTGCTGCAGGATTAAAAGCCATCACTAATTTTTCCATGTATTCCTCATAGTTATCGCTAGCAACTAAGTAATCTAAAAATCGACTAATGGGAATGTTTGTTATGGCAAAAAGGCTATGAAAATCAATGTCAAAATCCTTCTTCAAGTTCTTTTTGAACTCTGCTTCTAACTCACCTTGATCATTTGGAAGAAATGCTCCATTTGGATTATATACTAAATCCAATTTTAAATCACTCCCTTCCAAGCCATATCCTACAGCATTTAATTCTTGTAATGCTTTGATTGATTTGGCAAAAACACCGTCACCTCTTTGAGCATCCGTTTTTCCAGCTTGGTAGTACGGCAAAGAGGACACAACGTGAACATTATGCTTTTTGAAAAAATCAGGTAAATCGTAGTGTTTTTTGTTAGCTCGAATGATGGTTAAATTCGAACGAACAATAATTTCTTGCACTCCAATTTTTGATAACTCTTCCACAAACCATCGAAAAAGCGGATTCATTTCAGGAGCCCCACCTGTAAGATCAACAGTTGGTATTTTATTAACTTTCAATATTTCAATGCACCGAACCAAATGCTCCTTCGTCATTATCTCCTTGCGATCCGGTCCAGCATCTACATGGCAGTGCTTACAAACCTGATTACACATGTAACCTAAGTTAATTTGAAAAACCTCTAACTTACTCGGCTTTAAGGGAAATTGGTTCAATGGTTTAAGCTTCTCGACAAAAGTTGGAAGTTCTGTTTGAAAAGGCTCACCTGCCAATAACTTTAATTGATTCTCAATCATCGCTAGCTTATTTCCACTAGCTTTAAGTGACTTAATCATAAAATAATTTGAATTTTTAATTCGACTACATGGATTGTTTTTTCACCTTGTTCATCATTTGAACACCGTGAACAAGGGTTGCTCCACTTTTAATGGCAGCACCTACGTGGACCGCTTCCATCATTTGAGCTTCGCTTACTCCTCTTGTTAGAGCATCTTCCGTATATGCGTCAATACAGTACGGGCATTGCTCCGTGTGAGCCACCGCCAATGCTATTAAAGATTTTTCTCTTGCTGTTAGCGCTCCTTCTTTGAACACCTCTCCATAATAATCAAAAAACTTAGCCGCCAATTTTGGCTCAAAATCAACGATATCTCCGAATTTTTTTAAATCTTTAGGGTTGTAATAAGACTTTTCCATGTAATAATCTTGTTTATACTTTACTTGTTAATGTTCCAATTGTATTCTTTGTAACTGATATTATTGACTGTCAATTTTGTTGTTGAATACTCATTAATGTAATCCTTCACAGTTCCGTTTTTTGTAAAATCATCTTTGTACCAATCAAATAGTTTTGATATTTGAGCTACATACGCTGAAATGTCGTTTTTGGATGAATTATTTATAAATTCTTTTGCTGCTTTGTCGAGTTTGGCATCTAATCCTTCTGCAAAATATGCTGTATTAGAAAGCTTCGGACAAGATATAGAGGCGCAGTTCACAGCAAAGTGAATTCGTGGGTCAAAATACTTTTCCCGTAGAATATCGTGTTCCATGTTATTGAGGGAGTATTTCTCTCCTTTAATGTCAATAAATTTTAAATCCCAAGCTTTTCCGCCATTCACATCCATTATTGACTTTAAAGGATAATTGTTCAGCATTAATTCAATGGTGAATGCATTGTAGGCATTTATCCAGTAAGCCATAGCTTCGTTTCTAGTCCAGTTGGAGTTTGGCTTAACCGCAGCTATTTTCGATAAATAGGCATCAAGCTCAGCCTTGTCGTTTGCAAAACCCTCATAGTTCACGTTTCCTTTTGCAGAAACATGCTTTTGTAGCAATTGATTCCATTTCGAATGATCAAACTTTTGTTCACCTTTACCAGCTAGGGATAGCAAGAGAATAAAAAAAGTCAAAAGGGATAATTGAAGTGATTTCATTGCTATTGATTTAGTGTAAAACTAATAAAAGGACAAGGTTAAAAGTGTCGATCTAGTGACAATATAAAACCCTAAACAAGAATGTAACAATTTTTAACAGCTAACTTCCAATAATAGTTTTGAGGCTTTGATAAGTATTGGCAAGCTGTTCTGACAAATCACTTTGGTTAACCCAAACTGCGCTTTCAATCGCCTCTTCTTTTTGGGGAATTAAACTCTCGGTGCCACTGTACAGCATGTTAAACCAGAAGGTTCGTTTCAAATACATTTTCTGATCTTGAACATATATATGATACGTGTTTGGCAGAGGGTCAATTATTTTAAGTTTGGTAATTCCGCACTCTTCCTCTACTTCACGAACGGCAGTTAACTCAGGCGTTTCTCCTGCCTCCATTTTGCCTTTTGGTAAGTCCCATTTGCCAAGTCGATATATAAAAAGAACTTCGTCTTTTGTGTTTTTAACTCTACCACCTGCAGCCTCAATTAAAACTAATTGTTCTTGAAAGAGTTTCCATAGGGCCTCTGCATCATGGGTATTAAAAAATACGTGCTGAATGGATTCTTTTTCCTTCAACATCCACTGTATAACAAAATTTACGTCATCAACGTCTGGTTCGTTCAATTCAAAAATAGATTTGAATTGTTGATTACTTTTCCGATTTTCTCCGATAAAAATCGAATGCTCGTCAATAAAAACTTGATACCTTTGCACGTATGCAAATTAACAAAGAAACGGCGAATAACGTAGCGGAATTTTTGCTCCAGATAAAAGCTATTGAACTGAATAAAAATCAACCTTTTACATGGGCTTCAGGCTGGCATTCGCCAATATATTGTGACAATAGGAAAACCCTTTCTTTCCCAAAAGTGAGAACCTTTATACGTCAAAAGTTTGTCGAAACAATTCTAGAGCACTTTGGACAGGTAGATGTAATTGCAGGTGTTGCAACCGGAGGAATTGCACAAGCGGCATTAATTGCTCAAGAAATGGAACTGCCCTTAATCTATGTTCGGTCATCATCAAAAGGACACGGATTGCAAAATATGATTGAAGGCAACGTAGAAGCAGGACAGCGAGTTGTTGTAATAGAAGACTTAATTTCTACCGGAATGAGTAGCTTAAAGGCTGTAACGGCACTTCGAGAAAAAGGTTGCAATGTTGTTGGAATGGTTGCTATCTTTACCTACGGGTTTGAAACTGCAAGACAAAACTTTATTCAGCATAATTGTCCTTTATATACTCTGAGCGATTATGATTCAATGGTTGAAGTTGCTGTTGAGAAGGAATACATCAATCCAGAAGACATTAATTCATTAAAAAGCTGGAGAGAAGACCCAGCAAATTGGAACGTACTAGTATGACAACAATAGAAACCGAAAAGAAAATCTCTCCAAACAGCGCCGAACAAATTTTCAACTTCCTTAACGACATGAACAACTTTGAAACGTTGATGCCGGAAGGTAAAATTGAAAAGTGGGAGTCATCTGAAGATCAATGTGAGTTCACCATTAAAGGAATGGCTAGAATTGGCTTGAAAAAAGAGACTACCAATGCACCGAATCACATGAAAATCTCTTCCTTCGGAAAGGTTCCTTTTACATTTGATTTAGACATTAATCTAAAAGAGCAAGCTGATCATCAAACTGAAGTAAGCATGGTTTTTAATGGCGACATAAACCCATTCATGAAAATGATGGTTGAAAAGCCGTTAAGAAACTTCTTTAACTTTTTAGTTACAAAAGCGGCCGAAACAAAGTTCTAGACTAAAAATTTAATCTCCTTTAATTCGTACGTTTTTAGTTTCCCATTGCGGTTTACTTGCAACTTACCTGAGGGTAACAAGCCTATAATTACGCCTAAAAACTTTCCTAGTTTGTCTTCGAATGAATGCGGCGCACCAAATGCAAAAAGAGAATTCAAGTAAAGTTGTTTCAGATTTAACGCACTCTTTTTATGCAAGAAGTAATTCGTTTGAAAAATTGCAAGAAAACTTTGAAGTATTTTTTCTCTGTTAAAATTCTCGTTTTTTTCAATTCTAAGAGATGTCGCAGGGCGCAAAAATTCACTGAAAATCGTTTGGTTTACATTTACACCAATACCAATCACTGAGTTAGTAATTAATTGACCTTGAATTGAGTTTTCAATCAATACCCCAGCAATTTTCTTGTCATTAACCAAAATGTCATTCGGCCATTTTATTTTAACTTGCCCTACTGCCAAAGTGTCCAGCCATTGCTTCAAGCTTACAGCAACCAGTTGACTCAATTCAAACTGTCTTTCTATGGCGAGTTTAGGCGAAACAATAATGCTGAATTGCAAGTTCTTAGCTCTTTCTGACTCCCACACTTGGCCCAACTGACCTTTACCGCTTTCTTGAAAATCAGTAGTAACCACTACACCTTCTTTGTCACTTTTCTCATTCAAAAGTTCAAAGGCATAGATATTGGTTGAATTCACTGAATTTAGATGAATAAATTGAAATTGAAATTCGCTCGAATCCATTTATTTTAACGGCTTTTAGCTTGCAAAGGAACAAAAATTTGAGGGTTTAATTTCTTACTTTTACTCTTCGATATTGAAGAAATTATATGGCGAAAGCAAAAAAACAAGTAAATGCAGACGAATTGACAGCGCTAATTGTCAATGGCATTCAAGAAAAAAAAGGTGAAAATATTGTAACCCTCGACCTTAGAGGTTTAGACGGTGCAGTGACCGATTATTATGTTGTCTGCGAAGCAACTTCTACAACACAAGTTGGAGCAATTGCTGATTCTATTGAAAACGAAGTAAGAAAAGCATGTGGAGAAAAACCTTGGCATGTTGAAGGAACAGAAAACCTAGAATGGGTGTTACTAGATTATGTGAACGTGGTAGCTCATGTTTTTCAGCCAGACAAAAGAGATTTTTTTAACATTGAAGAATTGTGGGCTGATGCTAAAATAAAGGAAATACGAGCGGAGTATTAAGATACAACATGGAGAATAATAAAAAGAAAACAAGTGCGCCTTCACCTCAAAAAGGAAATCCAAAAGGCCCAAAAAAACAATTTAATTTTTATTGGATCTACGGAATTATAGGAGCCCTGTTATTAGGCTTGCAGCTATTCCAAATGGGTGGTGGAGAAAAGCGAACGACTTGGAACAAGTTTGCCAACGAAATGCTAAAAACCAACGAGGTTGACCGACTTTTAGTGGTTACTACAAATGGAGAATCTCGGGTTGAGATATTTATTAAGCCTGATGCGTTAGAACTAGAAAAATACAAGGCCGTTCGCGAAAAAAGCGGCAGCAATGTAACAGGACGCAGCGCTCAGTACTTTATGGAAATAGGTACAATCGAGCAATTTAACAACGATTTAAATAGGGTTCAGGAAGGGTTAGCAGAAGCTGATCGCGTGCAAGTTGATTACGATAAACGGACCAATTGGGCGGGAGATTTAATCAGTTGGTTGTTGCCAATTGCAATTTTAATCGGATTCTGGTTGTTTATTATGAAACGAATGACTGGAGGAGCCGGCGGACCTGGTGGACAAATATTCAACATTGGCAAATCAAAAGCTACCCTTTTCGACAAAGCAAAAGATGTGCAAGTTTCGTTTAAAGATGTTGCAGGATTAGCTGAAGCAAAAGTTGAAATTGAAGAAATTGTAGAGTTTTTGAAAAACCCTAAACGTTACACGGAACTCGGCGCAAAGATTCCTAAAGGAGCCTTACTAGTTGGCCCTCCTGGAACAGGAAAAACATTATTGGCAAAAGCAGTAGCAGGAGAAGCTCAGGTTCCTTTTTTCAGCCTTTCAGGTTCAGACTTTGTAGAAATGTTTGTTGGAGTTGGTGCATCAAGAGTTAGAGACTTGTTTAAACAAGCAAAAGAAAAATCGCCTGCAATTGTATTTATTGATGAAATTGATGCGATTGGAAGAGCTAGGGGCAAAAATATGGCTCAAGGCGGCAACGATGAAAGAGAGAACACCTTAAACCAGTTACTAACAGAAATGGATGGTTTCGGTACCAATAGTGGGGTAATTCTTTTGGCTGCTACCAACAGAGCTGAGGTTTTAGATAAAGCGCTTTTACGTCCGGGTAGATTTGACAGACAAATAAGCGTAGACTTACCTGATTTGAATGAAAGAATCGAAATTTTTAAGGTACATGAGAAACCCTTAAAAACTGACGATACAGTAGATATCAAATTTTTAGGTAAACAAACGCCAGGCTTCTCTGGGGCTGACATTGCAAACATTTGTAACGAAGCAGCGTTAATTGCCGCCCGAAAAAAGAAAAAGAGAATAGGTCATCAAGACTTTCTAGATGCAATTGACCGTGTAATTGGTGGATTAGAGAAGAAAAACAAAATCATTACTTCAGAGGAGAAAGAGGTAATTGCATACCACGAAGCTGGCCATGCGGCTGTAAGCTGGTTAACAAAATATGCCAATCCATTGGTAAAAGTTACCATTGTACCAAGAGGTAGATCCTTAGGTGCTGCTTGGTACTTGCCCGAAGAAAGGCAAATTACCACCAAAGAGCAAATGCTTGACGAAATGTGCGCTGCTTTAGGCGGAAGAGCAGCCGAAGAAATTGTTTTTGGAAAAGTTTCTACAGGAGCATTAAGCGATTTAGAAAAAATCACCAAACAAGCCTATGCCATGGTTTCTGTTTATGGTCTAAACGAACGCGTTGGTAACATCAGTTTTTACGATTCCTCTGGACAAAGCGAGTACAGTTTTAGCAAACCATATAGTGAAAAAACTAGTCAAATTATTGACGAGGAAGTGAGCAAAATGGTAGAAGAAGCATATATCCGCACGAAGAACATTCTATCTGAAAACAAAGACAAATTAGCACTTCTTGCCAAAAAATTACTAGAGAAAGAAGTAATTTACAAAGACGATTTACAGGCTATTTTCGGACAACGATCATTTGGCGATAAAAGCAGAGTAGATACCTTGTTAGAAGAAAACGAAGAAGCTCAGGCTAAAGAAAAGGCTGATCAAGAAAAAATTAAGTCAGAAGAAAAAGCTGCTGAAGATCTTACCGATAACGTAAGTACTGAAACGGAAGAAAAGAAGGCAACGGAAGAAGAAAAAGCTGAATAATTTTCTAATTTTAGGGGATGTCAGCGAACTGGGTAAAAATTTATTCGACAACACAATTACACAAAGCTGAAATTGTTAAAGCAGTCTTAGAAGACCATGACATTCAGACTACTCAAATGAACAAAATGGATTCTATGCATATCCATTTGTTTGTGGGAGAGATTGAAGTGTATGCTGAACAAGACAACGCTATGAGAGCAACTCATTTAATAACCAAACATGAACTGTGAGTAATTTCAACGAACGTCTGCTTACAGGAATCATTTTTGTAATTGTCTTATTGGGTTCAATTTACCAAAGTGAAACAGCTTCGTCTATTTTATTCTTCACCATCATTTTGCTGTGTCAAAGAGAGTTTTATGGCTTTTTTAAAAACAGTGACATAAAACCTCAAAGAAATGTCGGGACAATTGGCGGTTTAAGCTTCTTCTTGGCTTCTGTTATATCCTTCCAAACAAGTTTATCTTTCAACACACTATTCTTTATTATACCGCTCATTTTTGTGGTATTTGTATTAGAATTGTTCAGAAATAGACCACAACCAATTGCGAACATTGGGTTCACTATTTTGGGAATTATTTACGTTGCCGTGCCTTTTTCGTTATTGCATCAAATCTCTTATTTCAACAATGGTGATTTTGGAACAGAATACAACTACGAAATATTAATAGGCTACTTTTTTGTGCTTTGGGCGAATGATACAGGGGCGTACCTAGTAGGGAGGGAATTTGGTAAAACAAAACTTTTTGAACGTATTTCACCTAAAAAAACATGGGAAGGTTCTCTGGGGGGATTGTTTTTTGGATTGCTTTTGGGTTATGTTAATTCACTAATTTTTACCGGACTTGATACCATCACTTGGATGGCACTCGCACTCGTTATAGTTCTGTTTGGTTCCTTGGGAGATTTGGTAGAATCCCTGTTTAAACGCAGTTTAGGAATAAAGGATTCAGGTAAAATTCTTCCGGGCCATGGAGGAGTTCTGGACCGATTCGATGGAATTTTCATATCAGCACCTATGGTGTATACTTATTTAAAAATTATAAGTATTTGGTTATGATACGAGTCCTTTCAGTCATTGTAATTACTTCGATGCTTATTGTTTCTTGCGAAGCGGCTGAGCCGATTAAAAAAGTCGAGGATTCAGTTCAAAATCAAAGAGATTCGAATAATTCAATTACAATTAAACCTCTATCTACCGACAAAACACACGAAGGCGGTGTTGATTCTAGCTTGACTATCTTTAAATAAATTTAAGGCCAATCAATCATACAATAACCAATCAATAGCCTTTTTTTATTTCCGCTTTTAAAAAACTTAAACGGAATATTCGGTACTAATTTCCTCTCAAATTCTAAAACCTGTTCGAGCCACCTAGCATTGCTTAAGGCTGCGTATTTTTCAAGTCGTTTTATCTTCGTATGGTCTACTTGCATAGTCTCAACAAAATACTTTACGCTCTCAAAATCTTCGAACTCTTCAAAGACACCTAGTAATTTTACCTTTTCCGATTCCCAATTCTTAGTAAAGAATTCAAAAACCTCTGCAAATACCTTTGGCCCGTCACTTTTCCTAACTTCTACAATGTATAAATTTGTGTCTTTATATTGATTAATCTCCATATTGTAACCTATTATATCTGCTAAGGTATAGCAATTTCGTTCGTTAACAAAGGGAAATAAAAGAATAACAATGTTCTGCTTTTCTTCACTATTTTTGAAACCAAATTATAACCCATGACATTTCACAAAGAAGGTTACCCAACACTTGGATTCATTATCGTTGTAATTGCTATAATTAACGCCATTACATATTACTTTTTTGGAGAGTATGCCCTTGTAACAGGTTTCGGGTATTTGTTGTCTGCTTTTCTATTCATAGTAGTTGTTCAGTTTTTTAGAAAGCCAAGCAAAACAATTGAAATTAATGAAAACCAAATACTTTCCCCATGCGATGGCAAAGTAGTAGTAATGGAAGAAGTTTTGGAAGATGAAGTATTGAATGAAAAAAGAAGACAGATTTCTATCTTCATGTCTCCTTTGAACGTTCACAACAATCTTTACCCCATTGGTGGAAAGTTGAGTTTTTACAAATACCATGCTGGTAAATTTTTGGTTGCGTGGCACCCAAAATCATCTACCGAAAATGAACGAACTACAGCGGTAATTGAAGATGCTAAGGGTAGAAGCATTTTGTTTCGACAAATTGCAGGAGCTTTGGCTAGAAGAATTGTTTTTTACGGCAAGGTTGGTCAAGAATATACTCAAGGTGAAGAATGTGGCTTTATTAAGTTTGGCTCAAGAGTAGATTTATTCATTCCGTTAGATGCCAAGTTAAAAGTAAACTTAGAGCAAAAAGTAACCGGAGGGAAAACGGTTATTGCTGAGTTTGTGTAGAAAACCCATACTCCCACTCTACCTTGGCAAATCTAACTGTATAACTCTTGTACCATTTGGCTTTACCTAATTCTTGAGCATTTAAGTGGTCTACATTTTCTTTCCAAGCTTTAATGGAGTTTAAATCTTTCCAATAAGAAACGGTAATGCCAACCTCTTCTCGTGCACTTTCAATTCCTATAAACCCTTCTTGTTGTTTGGCTAAAGTTTCCATCTGTTCGGCCATCTGAGCGTAGCCCGTTGTATCGGCCAATTTTGAGGTAAAAATAACAGCGTAATAAGGCGTAAAATCAGCTGAATTTATTCTTTAGCTATTGGTTTGCCGGTCTATTGATTCTTCGTGAATGGTATTGTAAATAGCTGAAATGAAGGGTTCACTTAAGTCTAATGCTTTACCAGATTTTATTGCTCTGTCAAGTATTTCTTGCCAGCGTTGCAACTGTAAAATAGTAACTTGATTTTTCTTTTTATACAGCCCTATTTCTTCAGAAATATTCATTCGTTGTGCCAATAACTCTACAATCGACTCGTCAATTCTGTCAATTTTAGATCGTAAAATTTCAAGTTGACTTTGAAACTCCTTGTTTTTACTTTCCGCGCTTTTAAACACCAAATTGTCCCACAAATTTTTCAATTGATTGGGTGTAACCTGCTGCTGAGCATCGCTCAAAGCATTCTTTGGGTCAATGTGTGTTTCAATCATTAACCCATCCATGTCTAAATCAAAAGCTCGCTGAGCTACATGGGGTATTAATTCAGGATTACCAGTAATATGGCTCACGTCGCAAATCAACGGAATTTCAGGATGATCGGTTTTAAACTGAACCGCTAAATCCCAAGAGGGTGCATTTCGATATGGCTTATTGTCGGCCAAGTGAAACCCTCTGTGAATCGCTCCAATTTTGTCAATGCCTGCTTTCGCTAATCGTTCAACCGCTCCAGACCATAAGGAAACATCAGGGTTCAGTGGATTTTTCACAAAAACTGGAACATCTGCACCTTCTAGCGCATCGGCAATGGCCTGAACCGAAAAGGGGTTCACCGTGGTTCTGGCACCAATCCACAAAATGTCAATTCCTGCTTTCAAACATGCTTCTACATGTGCCGCATTTGCGACCTCTGTCGTTACTTTAAAACCGAACTCATTTTTTATGTCTATCAACCACTTCAAGCCCTCTTCACCTACTCCTTCAAAAGTGTTGGGTCTGGTTCTTGGCTTCCAAATTCCAGCCCTAAAAATCACATCTGAAAAGTGATGCTTAATTCCACTTGCGGTATTTCGAAGCTGCTCCGGACTTTCTGCGCTGCAGGGTCCAAAAAATTGAAATGGTCTTTGCCCACTTAACCACGAAACTTCTTGTAGATTTGAAACCCTAGCCGTCATAAAATACTTTTTAATTCTAACAAACTATGAATAACAAAAGTTGCCTTTTCATCGTTTTGTAGCGCTTTGGTAAAATAAACTTGATCCATTCCAACCGCTTTTGCACCTAATATATCGGGGCCGTAATCATCTCCAATCATTATACTGTTTTCAGGTTTGGCTCCTGTTTCAAGAAATGCATAATCAAATATTCGCTTGTCTGGTTTTCTAAATCCCAATCCGTCAGAAACTACAACTTTATCGAAATAATGATGTAAACCACTGTTGGTTATTTTCACTTGCTGCGCCTCTACAAATCCGTTGGTGATGACGTGTAACTTGTAATTTGGTTTTAAATAATCTAACACCTCCATTGAGTGTGGAATTAGATTCGATTTAGACGAACAAAGGCTCACATAATCGTCGTTAAAAGAAAGCGCAAAAACGGCATCGTCAAAACCAAAATTTTGCAAGCTATGATGAAAACGCCTTAACCTCAACTCATCTTTTGTCACTTCACCTTTGCGGTAATTGTCCCACAAATCATGATTAATTTGATGATACGTCTCGTAAAACTCATCAAAATCAACACTTAGTTTACTGCTTAAATTGTATTGATCAAACAAATCTCGAATCGCTTCCTCGGAGTTTTTATCAAAATCCCATAGCGTTCGGTCAAGGTCAAAAAAGAGGTGTTTGTATTTTTTCATGAATCAATAAAGAGACTCCAGAAGGAGGTTAATACGAATGACCAAATTACGATACACAAAAAGAAAATGGGTAAGGTTCTTTTGGCTCTTGGAAAGTAATACGAAGCGAGTAATGCCCCCACTGGAATACTCAAAATAAGTGGAGTAAGCACTGCAATTCCGAGCAATCCGTACTTGGTTTTAATCCTAACAATCAGTCTATTTCTTTTGTTGAATAATTTCTTTTTCTTTCGTTTAAATACCTTGTGAAACCAGGCAACGATAGCCTTTCCTGCAAAGAAGAAAAGCACAAAACCCGTGTAGCCCCCAACTACGGTGATGGCAATGGTTTCTAAAAAACTATGTCCAGCCAAAAGCGCTGCACTTGGCGAAAAGAAAAACTTTACAGTACTAAAGGCTAATAAGCCGATTATTTTGGTGAGTTCAAGCATTTACTCCTTCGGGCCGTATGCAAGATCGCCCGCATCTCCTAAACCTGGAACAATGTACGATTGTGCCGTCATTTCTTGATCTACTGCGCCTAACCAAATGGTGCAATTGGGTGGCATGTTCTTTTTGGTGTACTCCATACCTTCTGCACTTGAAATTAAAGACACTATATGGCAATGCTTTGGCTTACCTTTTTCTAATAACGCTTTGTACGCCAAAACCATAGAAGAGCCAGTAGCCAACATAGGGTCAGACAAAATGATTGTTTTACCTTCAATAGAAGGGCACGCCAAATACTCTAATTCAATATCGAATGTACCGTCTTTGTTGTGTTTTCTGTAAGCTGAAATATAACCGTTCCCTGCATTATCCAACGTATTCAACAAACCTTGGTGCATAGGTAAACCAGCTCTCAATATTGTAATCAATATTGGCTGTTCAGCAATTACTTGATCTTCAGAAACACCAAGAGGTGTGACAACCTCAGTCGTTTTGTATTCTAATTCCTTTGATATTTCGTAGGCAAAAATTTCACCACAACGTTCTAAATTTCTTCTAAAACGCAATCGATCTTTCTGAATTTTTTGATCTCTAATTTCAGATAAGAACTGATTAAAAACAGAATTACTTTCTTCGGCTAGGATTCGAACTTTAGGCATGGTATCAAGTTTTGAAGAGATAAAGGTAAGTTTTTAAGCGCTTATTCCTTCCTTTGAAACGGCATATTCTACTACTTGCTCGTAGACCTTTCGCCAGCCTTCCCATTCGTCTTGATTACTCAAACTCTCATTGTGCCAAAGACTTACAAACATTCCCTCCACTGCTTTCACCTCATCAATAATTTTTTTGCTTTCGGCTATTGCCACATCGGGTTCTAAGTTTAAGTAATATTTAAGCGTTGCCTCCATCACATGAAAAGGGAAAACAGTTAACTTGCATTCAAGTTCTCCATCTAAATCGTAAAACGGATAAGGAGTGCAGGTTCCTGCTCTAAACCCAAGTTGAGAGGCAAATCCCATGGTATAATCTTCCTCAATGTCAGACTCCAGCAAATTTCGATAGGTTTCTGGTAAGGTTAATTTTAGAAAATGTTGCCTGCTGCGTTTTATGTCGGTTTTAACAATGTCTTGAAGTCGCTTAATTTCAATTTTTAACTTGGAAGGCTGATTGTTCGACCCAAAAGAGGGGTGAATTCCTAAAAACGAGTAATCTGATATGGATTTAATCAAGGTCTTAAAAAAGCGGTTCTCATGCGACAAATTCTTGTCATTCAATCCATAATCGCCGATTAAAATAAAATAAATTGCCTTGTACTTATATTTTCGTTGAATTTCGAATTGGTAGTCATAGGTGTCAAACGGATCCTTCTTGCCTCCGAATATAACCTGCAATTGATTCGTAAAACGGGCAAAATCAAACTTTACTAAGCTTTTGCCAATACTGGCAACAGAGCGTAACAGACCTTTGTGTTTATACGCGTAGGCATTGTCAATGTCAATAGTTGGTAAATACGTAAAGGTTCGTTTTTCAAAAACCAACTCTTTAAACTTTTCTTGCAAAACATCTTTTAACATTAATGCCCAACGATCAACAACAGCTACTTGTAGAAAACCCTCTTTGGCCGCTAAACTATCTTTGGCCATAAATCGATCGTACTGATCTCTCATATGTGGCAAATACTCTTCGTACCTACTGAGCATGTAAAAAATAGCGGCAAAAACATCGAATTCTAACGCTGAGTTTCTTACAGGAAACAATGTTGCTATACCGTTTACCAAGGTAGTTTGTAAGGTCTTTTCAGAAATTCCATTTTGCTCTAAAAGTCCTTCCGCAGTAAAGTGAAGTTCCTCTGCTAATGGTCTTGCTGAATAAGAAAACTTAGCCAGTTTGTGGCTGTTAAACTCTTCTAAGTTAGAAGTTAGCGCATATGAAATTCCGAGGTAGTTCTTAAAAACTGTTTTAAAAACATACCGGTTTCGCGGCGTTATTTTAGGAACATAAACTAGCAACATAATTACATCATACCTTCGTCGGCAAAGCTATAGTATTTATTGTTGGCAACAATTATATGGTCAAGCACTCGAATGTCCAACAATTTGCCAGCTTCTACATTTTTTTTCGTCAGTTGAATATCCGCAGCACTAGGCTTTAAGTTCCCAGATGGATGATTGTGACATAATATAATACTAGAACCTAGTTTCTCTATCGCTGGTTTGAAAATCATTTTTGAATCGGCCACCGTGGTTGAAACTCCACCACTGCTCACCTTTGCCTTATGTATCACTTTATTTCCTTGATTTAAAATCAATACCCAAAATTCCTCATGTTTTAAATCAGCTAAAATGGGTTCCATAATTTCAAATGCATTGCTGCTCGAAGTAATTTTAGGATTTTTTATAACTTCCGTGAGTTTTCTTCTTCGCCCCAACTCTAAGGCGGCAGCAATGGTAATGGCCTTTGCTTCTCCAATTCCTTTGAATTTCATGAGCTCTGCCAAGTCAGTTTTACCTAACTCATTTAAATTATTGCTTACCGAAGAAAGTATTCGTTTGGAAAGCTCTACTGCTGATTCATCTGTATTTCCAGACCCAATAAGAATGGCAATTAATTCCGCATCGCTTAACAACATCTTTCCTTTTAGAGCAAACTTCTCCCTCGGCCGATCTTCTTCTGCCCAAGTTTTTATCGATAAACTACCTTCATATGCCATTTGCGCTAAAATTAATAAGAAAATGTAGTTTCTAAGTTAACTTAGCGGGAAACAAAACTCACAAAAACTGCGTCTTATAATCGTGAAGGTTAACATTAAATTACTCTGGGCTCTAGTGTTCCTAGTTGCTTGTGCTCCCTATAAAAACTATCAAGAGAGTTTGCGTGAGCCTGAAAAAATTACAAAGCTCAAGCTATCTAACGGCAATTTTATTTCTACACCTCAACGAATTGAAGAATTTGAGAACTTAGAAAAACTGTACTTATTTAACAATAAAATTACCACTGTTTCATCTGAAATTGGAGAACTAAAAAAGCTTAAGCGACTTGTATTGAGCAATAATGATGTTGACTCTTTGCCAGCGGCCATAGGTGAGCTTGAGAGCCTAGAATTTTTATCATTAAAATTCAAACAGCATAAAAAGCCTTCCCCCAGAAATTGGCAAACTGAAAAATTTAAAAGTGTTGAAATTACAATTCAATAACTTGTACACCTTGCCTCCTGAAATTGGAGACTTAGAAAACTTGCGAGAACTTTATTTGGAATTTAATAACCTAACGAGTTTACCACCAGAAATTGGGAAGTTGACAAACCTCAGGATTCTTATCATCGGGAGGAATAACCTTATTAAAATTCCACCTGAAATTGGGCAATTGACAGGGCTAACCGAACTAGACATTGCACGAAATGGTGGAGATCTTTGGCTGCCCTCCAGCTTTTGCAGGTTAAAAAAATTAGATAATTTGTATGTTGACGAAACTCAACTGGTACCCCCTTGCTTAACTATAATGCCAAGACCTAACTTTAGAATAGTTCGTTCGAGGTATTAGCTTTTTGGCGCAAAAATGTAAAACCGGTAACCTACCACAAGCGACCTTTCTAGGTACCAAATGGTTTGCTCTGCATGCGTATCCGACTTATCTGATTTGGGTGTAATTGCTATGTCCCACATGCTAACCATTCCGCCTTGTAGCGTAGTTCTAACAAAAAATCGTTTGTAAAAAACAAACTCAGGCGCTACAAAAATGTGCGCCCCTACTCCAGAAAAATGAGGGCGATCATCATTCCTAACGCCAAATGTTATCGAATTTGTCCATGGCATGGCTACTCCAAACCCCAAACCTGAAACAAGCTTTAATCCGACTTTTTCAGACCATAGGGAGTGCAGTAAATCATGTCGTTCAATATTGAAATTCAACACATTCAACCCATCTGAATGTTCCATACGTAGGTAGGAATTATCGATGGTGACAATGTCTCCATCTTTATAAGCGCTGTATTCTTGAGAAACGTTAGGGTCAACACTACCTGAAAATACTGCGGTTGAACCTTCTTTTGTTCTGTATTTCATATGATCCCAACCCGCACCAATGGCGTACTTATCATTTAAAAAGAACCCAATTCTAATGTCAAATTGAGGAATCGTAAACAACAATGGGTTGTAGTAATTAGGCCCAAAACCGGATTGATTCAAATCTGTAGCCTCAGCATCAGATAGGGTGAAATTATATCCCGGGCCTTTCCAAGTAATGTCACTTTTTGCGTAGTTACTTCTGTTGTATCCCCAATAAAAGAAAAATTTGTGCTTGTTCTCCGAAAGAGAAAAACTCTTAGTTGAAGGTGTACTCTCTTCCGCCGGATTTTTTTCTTGACCAATTACAGTATTGCTAAAAAGAATTGTAACAAGGAGAATGATGTATATTTTCACCTATTTATTTGAAGTTAAATAATTTTCTAATGCGCTATCGAATTCTGATTTTGCTGCAGCTACCGTTCCAAAACTTTCCCCATCTATTTTCATATCTACACCTTTTATAGTTCCCAAAAGTGTAAATCCGTTTGCGTTGGCTGCTTTTTCAAAAGCTTCTTTGTTTGATGGATGAATGGAAACAACAACTCTACTTTGAGCCTCACCAAATAGGTAAGCATCCTTTCTAAAGTTTGAGTCAGTTGAAATATCAAAGCCTAAATTGTTTGGCATTGAAGATTCCATTAAGGTCATAAACAATCCACCATCTGCGCAATCATGAGCAGATGCGATTATTCCAGACTTAATCATTCCCTTCAAAGTATCTTGCAAAGCAAACTCAGTTTCTAAATCGAAATGTGGCGCTGGAGAATTCTTCTCTTTATGGAACGCATATAAATACTCAGAAGAGTTGATGTCGTTTTGTGCTTCTCCCAACAAATAAATTAAATCCCCTTCATTTTGGAATGCCAATGTAGTGACGTTTTCTTTCGATGGCACAATTCCCATCATACCAATAGTAGGTGTTGGAAAAACAGGAACATCAACACCCTCTTGCATACTTTGGTTATAGAAACTTACATTTCCACCAGTAACAGGAGTTTTAAATTTTGTACAAGCTGAACTCATTCCTTTTATAGCACCTACAAATTGCCAGTAAACTTCAGGGTTATATGGATTTCCAAAATTTAAGCAATTGGTAATTGCCGATGGTTCTCCGCCTGAACAAACAATGTTTCTTGCCGCTTCTCCAACTGCAATAGCACAACCTTTTTCAGGGTCTGCATGCACATAACGCGAATTACAGTCAACCGTGAAAGCAAGTGCTTTATCCATATCTTTTATACTTACAACACCTGCATCTGTAGGTTTATTTGTACTCATATTAATGGTTCCTACCATGCTATCGTATTGCTCCATCACCCACTTTTTGGATGCAATGTTTGGGTGGTTCCATAAAAATTTCGCTACTGCTTTTAAGTCTTTCGGCTCTTCAATTGAATCAATTGAGAAGTTTTTATTCTTTTGGTAGTATGCAGGTTCCTTATACTCTCTTTCGTAAACCGGTGCACCGCCACCAAGCACTAATGACTCAGCTGGGACGTCGGCAACTTTTATTCCTTTTGCAAAATACTCTAATCGACCACCTTCGGTAACTTCTCCAATTTTAACACAATTCAAATCCCATTTATCAAAAATTGCTTGAACTTCTGCTTCTCTTCCTTTTTTCACTACCACCAACATTCGCTCTTGCGATTCTGAAAGTAAAATCTCGAAAGGCAACATTCCCTCTTGTCTGCACGGAACTTTGTCTAAATCGATAATCATTCCAAAACCCTCTTTGCCTGACATTTCCGAAGTTGAACAAGTAATACCTGCCGCTCCCATATCTTGCATTCCAATAATTGCATCCGTTTCAGCTAATTCCAAAGAAGCTTCTAGGAGTAATTTTTCCTGAAAAGGATCACCTACTTGAACTGCAGGCAAATCCTCCATTGAATCTTCGGTAATGTCTTTAGAAGCAAAAGCTGCTCCGTGAATCCCGTCTTTACCTGTTGAAGAACCCACAATAAAAACAGGGTTTCCTACTCCGTAGCTGGTAGCTGAAATCATGGTGCCGGTTTTCATAATACCAGCCGACATAGCATTTACTAGTGGGTTTGTATTGTAGCATTCATCAAAAAATAATTCGCCACCCACTACCGGAATTCCAAATGAATTCCCATAATCGCCAATACCTTTTACCACTCCTTTTACCAACCACTTTGTACGGTCTAATTCAATGTTACCAAAACGTAACGAGTTCAATTGTGCAATTGGACGAGCGCCCATGGTAAAAATGTCTCTGTTAATTCCGCCAACACCTGTAGCTGCACCTTGATAAGGCTCTAACGCTGATGGGTGATTGTGAGATTCGATTTTGAAAGCACAAGCTAAACCGTCCCCAATATCTACCAAACCTGCATTTTCTTCTCCAGCCTCTGCCAACATATGTGGGCCTTCTTTTGGCAAGGTTTTCAACCATTTTATAGAGTTCTTGTAAGAGCAATGCTCCGACCACATTACAGAGTAAATACTTACTTCTGTAAAGTTAGGTGTGCGGCCTAAAATCTCTTTAATTTGTTCGAATTCTTCCTTTAGCAATCCTAGTTCCATTGCGGTTTCCAGACTTGCTTCTGCTAAATGGTTTGCGGTAGTTTCCATGGTATTTTTTAGGGAAATTTTATACGTTGCAAAAGTAACTTTTTTTAACCTGCTTCAAAGGTCAAATTAAACTTTTATTGCATGTTGTTTTAAAGAATACGCTACCTTTGAATTCTATGGTAATGGGCTACATTGGGTTATTTATGATGGCAGTACTAGCTGTCTATTGGGTGAGTAAAAGCTCATTTTTTACCTTTGGTACTTTAGCTAAAAAGTACAGCTACCTTGCTTTGTTTTTAAAGCTAAGTTCAGGAGTTGCTCTTTGGTTAATTTATACCTATTACTACACAGACAGAATAAATTCTGACATTTTTAAATACTTTGATGATGCTGTTCACTTGTTTGATTCAACCCAAAATAATTGGCTGTTGCGAATTAAAATCATCACCGGTTTTCAAAACGACGCCACCATTTCAGCAATTATAGCTGACACTAATTTTTGGGATAGTTCTTCGGAGCTACTTTTTAACGACAACCGCACCATGATTAGAATTCACATGGCGCTATTACATTTCTCAGGTGGACTTTACCTTTTTCATCTTTTCATCTTTTCTTTCCTGTCGTTCATAGGTTCTACTGCTCTTTTCCAATTTTTTAGAAAGTTTTCGCATCTACCTCATTTCATTTTATTTCTGTGCTGCTGCTGTATTCCATCTCTGTTGTTTTGGGCCTCAGCCCCACTAAAAGAAAGCATAACAATATTCGGTCTAGGCCTTTTTCTGTTGGGAAGTCAGCACGTTGAAAGGAATAGATTGTCAACTAAATCGTATTTCTTTACCGCCTTGGGTTTGTTCACTCTCATTAGCATTAAATTATACATTCTTTTCGCCTTACTACCGGGGCTTTGGTTCTGGGTTTCAAGTAAGGGAAAAAGCAAGCGTGCCATTTGGTTGAAATTTATTTGGGTTCACACACTTCTTTTTGTTGGCTTATTTTCAAATCAAGTAATAGACACGTTAAGCCAAAAACAACAGGAATTCAAAAAGTTGATTGAGACTAGTGGAGCGAATAGCGCAATAGAGATAGGCTCTTTTGACTCGTTTTTAGGTTTGGTTTCAACACTTCCGAAAGCAATTTTTAACGTTTTAGTACGCCCCATTTACCCTCCTAATTGGAGCGTTTTTTCGCTTTTTGCAGCAGCAGAACACCTATTGTTTTTAGGCGTTCTACTACTCCCATTTTATTTTAAAAAAGCACTAAATGAAACCGAACAAAGATTAGCTCTATTTTGTATTTCATTTGTACTTATTGGTAGTTTGATCATCGGCCTGACCGTTCCAGTGCTTGGAGGGATTGTTCGATACAAAGTGCCGTTACTTCCATTTTACTTAATTGCTATATTTAGCTTCATCAACTTTTCTAAACTGACGCCCAAACTGAAATGAAAACCTTTTTCACCATTATTTTTAGCCTTTTACTATTGCTTATGAATTCTTGTTATTACACCGAAACTGCCGACTTACTAATTCACAATGCCAAGATTTACACAGTGAATGAAAATTTTGATGTATTCGAAGCCATGGCTATAAAAGATGGCAAAATCATTGACATAGGGCCGAACAATGAACTTAAAAACCGCTACGAATCGAAAGAAATTATAGATGCCCAGTTAAAATCAATTTACCCCGGTTTTATTGATGCGCATTGTCATTTTTTATGGTACGGGAACACCTTTAATGAAGTTGATTTAGTTGGCACCAAAAGCTGGGAAGAAGTACTGGATAAAGTAGAAGCGTTTTCAAAAAACAACAAAAGTGAATGGATTGTTGGTAGAGGCTGGGATCAGAACGATTGGGCAGATAAAGAGTTTCCGACAAATCAAGAATTAAACAAACGATTTCCAACAACTCCCATCCTTTTAACCAGAATTGACTTTCATGCAGCAATAGTTAGCAAAACGGCCCTTCAAATTGCCGGCATTAATAGCAACACAACCGTTGAGGGTGGTGTAATTCGCATGGAAGCGAACGAGCCAACTGGAGTGTTAATTGACAAGGCTATTTCACTTGTTTCGGATAAAATTCCGAAAATGAGCAAAGAACAAATGATTTTTGCTTTAAATAAAGCTCAAGAAATGTGTTTTGCTAAGGGATTGACTTCGGTGGCCGATGCTTTTTTAGAAAACGAAATGGTTCATGTTATTGACAGCATGCAAAAGTCAGGTGAGTTAAAAATGAACATTTACGGCATGCTTGCTCCTTCAGAAGCTAATAGAAAAGAGTTTTTAGAAGTCGGGCCATACATCACTGAAAAGTTAAACATACATGCGTTTAAGTTTTTTGCAGACGGAGCTCTTGGCTCTAGAGGAGCAAAACTATTAGACCCCTATCACGATGATGCAAACAACACCGGACTTTCTACCCTAGACTCATTAGATTTTTTAGCCGATTTAAGGTTAATGTATGAAAAAGGTTTTCAAGTAAACACCCACTGTATAGGCGATGGCGCAAATCGGGAGGTGCTAAACGCTTATGGCGAAATACTAAAAGGAACCAACGACAGACGCTGGAGAATAGAACATGCGCAAATTTTAAATCCCGAAGATTTTGAAAAATTTAGAGCCTATACCATCATTCCTTCAGTTCAACCAACCCATGCAACCTCTGACATGCCATGGGCGCACGAAAGACTTGGTGAAGAAAGAATGAAAAATGCTTACGCTTATAAAAAGCTGCTCGCCATGAATGGCATTATTGCCTTGGGAACAGACTTCCCTATAGAAGATATAGATCCTTTAAAAACACTTTATGCGGCAACGGTTCGGAAAGATGGTTCAGGTGAGCCTGAAGAAGGATTTCAAACTGAAAATGCATTGAGTAGAGAAGAAGCATTGAGAGGAATGACCATTTGGGCGGCCATGGCAAACTTTGAAGACACACTTAGAGGTAGCTTAGAAAAAAATAAAGTTGCCGACTTTATTATCTTGGACAAAGACTTGATGAAAATAGAAGAATCAAAAATTTTACAAACTCAAGTATTATCTACTTATGTTGACGGAGTTGTTGTTTATAAAAATAAGTAGCCTGTTAGAACTGAACTTCTTGATATTCGAAAGGAATTTCTAGCTCGTGCTCTACTAGTTCACCAACAGATAATATGTCGTCATCTCCTTCTTCGTACTTCCATTTTACTACGAAGTTCTTTCCACTGTCATATTACGGCTTAAAAACCAGTATCAATTCAACCAATTGTTTTTGAGAGGCAGAGTTTAGGTATTCAATCTCGCAAATCAAAGTAGTTTTTGCTGCAGGGTTTTGACAATACTATCTGCTCCAATCAATAATTGGCTTATAAAACTCTATCGCATAAGCGGGATAAGACTTGCCTGACAAATACAAAATTCCTGTTTCATGGTTAAAACTAATTTCAGGAGTTTGTAAAAATGGTTCTATATTAAGTATTTCCATATCTTATTTTTAAATCAACACTTAGCCAAATTTCACCTTCATCATTTTCAGAAAAAGTGAAGTCAACTGAAGCATTTATTAGTTTACGTAGCATTATTAACCCCAGACTCTTACCTTCAAATAACAAGCGTTTGTACTCAGCTTGCAACCCTTCCTCAGGAACCGAAAATGCTTTTTCAAAAATTGATTGAACTGATAGTTTATCCTCAGTTTTAATTTTATTGATTGTATTTATGTATATGTGATCTCCTCCATCTTTCAGACTAAGGTAAGATTGAGGGTAATTCTCTTTAAAACTCTCTTCGTTATACTCTGAAACATTCTGAACCATTTCAACGAAAGAGGAAAAAACAGACTTTAAAAGCTTATGATCTAGATTTTTAAAATACTGATATATAAAACTATGCCCCATTGTAACAAACGAATCAGCAAAAACATGATTCACAGGACCCCAGTACTCAAGTTGGTCCTTATGATAAGGCAACTCAAATATTTTTTTCTTTTGCTGGATGCTACTGCTAACAGTCATATTTAAAAGCTTATACTTTACCTCTGAAGAAACGAATTTATCATTTTTTTGTGAAGAATCTTCTATTTCTATGTCAAATAAATTGCACTTTACAACTTTTATACACTAACAGTATACGATGGCTTTTCACTTATGGTTTCATCTACTATTAAATTTCTATCGAATTAGGCGCCTAAGAACTTCACTGTGCTCTACGAATTCTTCAATCAAAGATTTATTTGCCATCTCGAAGTCATTAAAATCGAATCCATAAGAAACAGTACAACCTACTAATGCATAACTTCTATCGCCTTTAATCTCTGATGCAAACCAAGTATTCGCAGGAACCAAATACTGCAAAACTTGTCCATCTTCAATATTGTTCCCAACATCTTGAGCAAAATAATTACCTTGTTGGTCAATCATGTGAATTGTGATCGGATCACCAGCATAAAAATGCCAAAGCTCATCAGATTTTATTCTGTGAAAAGCAGAAAAATTACCCTTATCGAGTAAAAAATAAATCCCCGTGCATAAACTTCTAAAACCTTGTCTATTTTCCTCTATGGTTTCCAAGTTTATGCTCAATTCAGAGCGGTAGGTTTCTTTGTAATATCCGCCTTCGGGATGAGGCAATAAATCCAAGTTTTTAATCCAATATTCTTTATTTCTCATAACGCTAAATTATATGAAGTGAAACAAAAAAACATTTTTAGCTTTATATTTACTGTAAATCTTTTGAAAATGTTAGAACGAATTTTTGATTTCCATTACAACCAACTAAGTCAGTTTCCTAAAAAAGACGCACTTACTTATAAAATTAATGGAAAGTGGGTACCCACTAGTACTCAGTCGATGATAGAACAAGCCGAAGCTTTAGCTTCTGGATTGATTGAGTTAGGACTTCAACCTGGAGACAAAGTAGGTTTAATTTCAAACAACCGCTCAGAGTGGTTAATTACTGATCTTGGTATTTTAATCGCGGGCATGATTAACGTTCCCATATACCCTACTATTACAGAAGAAGACTACGAGTACATTCTGAATAATGCAGAAGTTAAGGTTTGCTTTGTGTCTGATGAAGATCTTTTTACAAAGGTAAACTCCGTTAAACCAAAAGTAAGCAGCTTGAAGCACCTATACTCTTACGACTCTGTTTCTAACTGCGACAATTGGAGCAAAGTAAAAGAGCTAGGTAAAGGAAAGAATAAGGAAAAAATTGATGCGATTAAAGCGGGTGTAAAGGGAGATGATTTAGCAACACTAAT
>CAJQLW010000047.1 GCA_905479325.1 uncultured Flavobacteriales bacterium | reverse complement strand
TAGGATATGCTGCAAAAGGTAATGAGGATGAGGTCAAAGACGGGAAGAAATACTACTATTTATATTTATGGATTCCTGCGGTGGCTCCTGAATTAGGAGTTAGAATGATGTCGCCTGTGGGGAATGCCAAAGTAAAGAACGCAATTGAGTCCGATGAGTTCGTAGAAAATAAAAATTCAACAGCTTATTTTGACACATACATTACACTTGAACGTTCAGATATTTATAATAAAGAAGGGGCTACTCTAGAAAATATTCAAAAAGCAAATTGGAACACCCTTGCTAGAAATGATGATAGTGGAGAAATGCCAACTAACCCTGGTGGTAGAAAGTACAATTCATTATTAAGGTATAAGAGTCAGGTTAGCGACCCCACAAAAGCATTAACAGTTGGATTATATCGTATTGGTTTTACAACCTATAAAAGAGGAGAGGTTGAAGGTACGTTTCTAGCAGAAATTGGAGCGCCCATTAAATTACCAGGGGTAATTGTAACAAAAGATATCACCAAATTGATAGAACAACTCAATCAATAAATAAGAACAATGTCTAAAATTAAAGTCCTGCCCCGGTAGGACTTTTTTGTTTTAGATAGTGCCAATCATCGGCATATCCTCCTCCTGTAATTCAGCAACCTCAAGCCCTCTTAAGTAAGTTAACGATACGTTTAAACCTGCGCTTATCAGGTTTTTTAATATATTTGAAAAAACAATTAAAATGAAAATCAAAACAATTTTTAAAATCAATATTGTATTAATATTCCTTCAAGCGCTGCCACTATATATTTCCTTATTCTCTATTGACTTTAAAATGAATCTTATGGGTGACTTCTTAGGTTCAGACCCATCACCAGATGCATTAATAATGTTTGACCAGTTTGCTTTAGTACTTGGCTTAACAATTCTTGGAATTATATCCCTTATATATGGTGCATTGTCATTTAGTGATATTAGAGTTTTACAAAGAATTTCGTTCTTATTATATGCAGTAACTGGATTCTTTGCTCTACCTGAACTAATTAATGTTTTTACAGGTCAACCAAGCGCTCCACTTCCTGTAATAATTATGGGAGTAACATCTGTAGGATTATTTTATTATGGCTCAAAGAAAGGCACTATTTAAATCATCGGCATATCCTCCTCCTGTAATTCAGCAACCTCAAGTCCTCTTAAGTAGGTTAACGATACGTTTAAACTAGAGTGACCCATAGCCTTTTGTAGCTTAGTTAATGACCCTGTCCTTTTAAAAATATCTATCGCTCCTGTATGCCTAAAGGAGTAGAGTGTTTGATGTTCTTCCAAAACCTTAGACTGTGCCTTATACTTACTCCAAAGACTTTTAAAGTAGTCACTGTTGTATGGCTCTAATTCTCCACTAAAGATGTTCCTACCATCCTCCCCCTTGACTAAGTTTTCCCTTATGTAAGCAGGAACAGGTACGATTCTATTCCTACCAGATTTATTCCGATGTCCTGATAAATGGATTTGACTTAAGTCCGAAGAGAAGTCTCCCCAACGAAGCTCTCTTATCTCTCTATGTGGTCTTAAGAGACATCCGTAAGTTAGCAAACAGCACAAGTAAAGTTTGTCGTTAAACACTCTTATTTCGTCCAATACAAGCCTTATTTCTCGGAAGGGTTTGTTTAGTTTGGCCTTATTCTTTCTACTCTTATTACTGAGCAAATCTCTTGGCTCCATCCCCTTGCTCACAGCAGCATTTAAAAGAGCGTGTAGGTGTCTTCTAAGGGTGTTGTAGCTTGTTGCTGAGGTGTATTTGTTGAGGATAGAATTGATGCCCTCTAGAGTGATTACATTGCCTTTACAAGCATTGACAATGTCCCTATGTATATACCGTAAAGTACTCTTGTATTTGTCAGAGTAACTTCCATTTAATTTACTCTCTAGAGCCATATTTAAATACTCTAGGTCTGATAGTTTGCCTATCATAGCACTTTGCTTCCTAAAGGTTCTTAATACTCCTCCCTTGGAGATGTAATTGTATACCTCAGCAGCTAAGATATTAGCTTGATGTAGTCGCTGGTTCTCAGGATAATTATTTGGATTGAGTTTATTGTTTATTCTTGTTCCATTGAACAAGCGGACTCTTTTATTATTAGAGTAAAATTCAATAAATACTTTTCGGTCATTTGTTTGACCAACTCTTGGATAACTTATTATACTCATCGGCAGTAATTAGGCAGTTAATATTATAATTTCTGCTTAATACCTTGATTTAATAATAGTTAAGAAGAGACCCCCTATGACTCATAATCAGGTGGTCCCAGGTTCGAGCCCTGGTGGCCCCACTAAAACCTCAACTTTTGTTGAGGTTTTTTATTTTTACGCTATGGCTTACTGCTATATCTTATACTCACAATCAAAAGACAAGTATTACGTTGGAGCTACTCAAGTTGCAGTGGAAGAAAGACTTGACAAACACAATCAAAAGTTTTACGGTGGTCAATCATTCACCTCCATTACATCTGATTGGGAATTGTTCTTAACAATTCAAGTGAAGGACTTTAATCACGCCCTCAGAATCGAAAAACACATTAAAAGAATGAAAAGCAAGACATTTATTCAGAATCTAAAAAAATATCCTGAGCTTTTAGAAAAAACTGTTGCAAAAACTCACACCTGACCCCTCCGATAACTATCTCCGATAACTATCGGAGCAGGAGGTCGATGGTTCGAGCCCATCACTCCGATGGCTATCGGAGCACAAAAAGACTCAATCGCAAGGTTGGGTCTTTTTTATTTCAAAGGCTTTTTTGGGCGAGATAACTTTCACATAGTTTCAGTTATTAAGAAAGTTTATACTGAGCGAGGTACAAGTCGAAGTGAGCCCATCTTTATTCTGCGAGGACTATTCGCTAATCACATTTTCTCAGACTGCAGGCCCCGTAAAACCTGCAAAGACTGCAAATCGATATCCGCTCTTTTCGTTGATCAACTAAATCTACCACAAGTCTTCTTTTTTACACGCACAAAAAAAAAGGGCGAAGATAATCTAACCGTTCGTCTCTATTCTTTGATTATTTTTACCGTGCAAAAGGAGTGCTACCCCAATCGCTCTTACAATTATGGTACGATTTATATTTCTTTACTAATCATTCTTAATGGATCAAAACGACCTCGAACAATTTCAAGAAATTGTTCAACTCATATTAAGAGAAGAAGAAAACAACCCTGTAGCAAAACCCGTAAGTGTTGAGGAACTTTCGGAAGCGTTGGATTTAAACTTGCAAGATGATCCTATTTCTGACGAGGCTTTCTACGATTCCTTCAAAACCTTAATAGAAAAAACACCAAAAACTTCGAGTCGCTCTTTTTTTAACCAACTAATTGGTGGCCGCCGAAGCCGCGCTTTACTTGGCGATTTGGTAGCAAGTGTGCTCAACAACAGCATGTATACCTACAAAGTTGCGGGACCAATGGTGGGTGTAGAGCGAGAAATAGTGAATAAACTTGCTCAGATGTTGGGGTATTCGAACGAAGCTAGCGGTACAATAGCCTCGGGGGGGTCTATGAGCAACTTTATGGCCATGGTTTTAGCCAGAGACGCTAAAAGTGAGGCCGTTCAATTAGGTGTTCAACAGCAAATGATCTTGTACACTTCTGAAGCTTCTCACTACTCCATAGCGAAAAATGCAAGCCTTATGGGAATTGGTAGAAAGCAAGTTCGTTTTATTCCAACCAATGAATTGGGAGAGATGGACATGAACCAATTGGAGCTTGAAATACAAAAAGACAGAGCGGCAAACAACCTTCCATTTTTTGTAAACGTTACCTCGGGCACCACGGTTTTAGGGGCGTTCGATAACATCCATGAAGCCGCTGCTATTTGTAAAAAATACGGTTTGTGGCTGCACGTAGACGGAGCGTACTGTGGTTCGGTTATTTTTAGTGAAAAATACAAGCAATTTTTAAACGGTGTAGCGCTTTCCGATTCGTTTAGTTTAAGCGCGCACAAAATGCTAGGAACTCCGCTCACCTGCTCTATTTTTGTTACCCAACACAAACAGCAATTGTTTGAGTCTTTTTCCAGCGATGCGAGTTATTTGTTCCAATCTGAAAAAGACGAATACAACCCAGGGAAATCTTCTTTTCAATGCGGCAGAAGAAATGATGCCTTAAAACTTTGGACCTTGTGGAAGTCTATTGGTACAAAAGGATTAGAAAAATTGGTAGATCATCAGTTTGAATTAGCTGACGTAGCAAGAAAATACATTCGAGATCATAAAGATTATACCTTGTACAGTTTCGATGATTCCATCTCGATTTGCTTCAATTACAAAAATATACCTGCAAAACTGCTCTCGAAAGAGTTGTACATGCATTCTAAACTAATGGTGAGCCACGGCAGCTTCGAAGGAAATCAATTCATTAGATTAGTCACCATTAACTCAGATAACACTGAAAAAGAAATCATTGATTTTTTTGAAACAATTGAACATTTTGTTGCTAAAAACTCTTCTACCTTAAATTTGAATAACCATTAAAATAACGACCTTTCCAACATGAAGCTCAAGAACAGTAACGGGATTAAAAATATCATTTTTGACCTAGGAAATGTAATCATTGACCTTGACCAAGAGGCGACCAAACAAGAATTTAAATACCTTTTCGGAGATCAATACAAATCCATAATGGCCGACTTAAAGGAAAGAGGAGTATTGAAAAAATACGAAACCGGTCACATTTCTACTCAAACCTTTCTAAATGAATTTGCAAGTTTTGACGACAACGTAAGTTTTGATGAAATTAAAAATGCTTGGAATGCAATGCTACTTGACATTCCTGCAGAAAATTATAAGATTCTAGAAGCTGCGAAAGCAAACTACAGAACCTTCTGCTTGAGCAACACCAATAAATTGCACATTGATTTTGTTTACAAGCAATTAAAAACAAAAAAAGGCCTTACCAATTTAAATGGCTTTTTTGAAAAGGTGTACCTCTCTCACGAGATTGGTAAGCGCAAACCGAATGAAGACATTTTCCAACATGTACTGGAATCGAATGGCTTAAACCCTGAGGAGACGTTATTCATTGACGATACAGAAAAGCATTTAGCAGGTGCTAAAGCTTTAGGAATTCAAGTACTTCACATGGAAGAGGATATGCGACTAAGCGACCTTTTTGAGTGATTTTTTACTGCTCACCAAGTAAACTCCTGAAAAGATAAGGGTAGCAGCTATTATTTTTTCAAAGCTCAATTCATCTTTTTGCAGTGCAATGGCCATGATGCTAGAAATTAAAGGTTGTGAGTAAATGTACGTGCTCACCACTGAAGGGCTCAATTCTCGTAATCCGAAAATATTGAAGAGGTAGGCCAAAAAAGTGGTGCCCACCACAACAAAGCCAAAAGCCCACCAAATATTTGTTGTAAAGCTTTCCCATTCAATTTCTTGAAATTCTCCCCAACCAAATGGAAGAACGTAAATAAAGCCAAATAAAAATACCCATTTAATAACGGTCATGGGCTTGTACTTTTGCATCAGCGGTTTTACAAGAACCAAGTAAATTGCATAAGATGTTGCATTTAAAAACACAAACAAGTCTCCAATAGATCCTTCAGCACTGATCGCTGAGGCCCCTTTAAAAAGAATTAGTCCCACCGCGCCAGTTAAACCCAACCCTATTCCTAAAATTTTGCGAGACGTTATGCGCTCTCGAATTACCAGTGCCGAAATGAGCAAGACCAAAATAGGGTTGCAGGTTAAAATAATGGCCGCATTGATCGGACTTGTTAAGTTCAATCCGTAAAAAAACATCAGCTGGTTGGCGGCAACACCAAAAGCACCGCAAACCGCTAATAAGGCAAGGTCTCTCTCAGAAACTTTTTCTTTTTCTGCAAATTGAGCAAACATCCAAAATAAAAGTAGCGCCCCTGAAACCCGACAAAAAATAAAGCCGAACGGCTGAATAAATTCAGGCATCACATCCTTAGCAATGGAATAATTAAATCCATATATTATGTTCGCGCCAAGTATGGCTGCATGCGCCCAAAACTTTTTACTCAATGCTTATTGTATTTGAGAAAGAAACGATTCAACCGTCTTTTTTGAATTACCAATAAATATATGATCATCAACAATAAATACTGGTCGTTTCAAAAACGTATATTCTTCTAGAATTAAAGACTTATAATCTTCTTCGCTTAAGCTTTTCTCATGCAAGCCCATACTTCTGAATTTTAGGGCTCGCCTGCTAAAAAGGGCTTCATAGCTTCCCGCTCGTTCTCGCATTTCTTCAATCTGTTCCGTTGTAATTGAACTAGATTTAATATCTTGCATTTGAAAAGATTCTGGTGCATTAATCTGCGCAATAATCTTTTTGCAAGTAGAACAAGTAGATAGAAAGTATGCCTTTTTCATGGTATTGTTTTAAACCACAAAAGTAACGGGAATCACGACTCAAATGAGCGAAAATCCAAAAGCACTTCAATTATTTTCTCCGGTAAGAATTTGGATTACCATTTTTATTGGCGTAGCAGTTGCTAGTTATTTGATGTATCGAGAATACGACCCCAAAAACTTTGAAAACCTAAGCTGGTCGTGGACGGCTACCTTGTGGATTGCAGTTGCGGTGCTCATGATTGCTATTCGCGACTTTGCCTACATGGTGCGAATTAGAATACTTACCGACAATAAAATATCGTGGCGAAATAGCTTTGATACCATTATGCTATGGGAATTTGCCTCTGCCATTACACCGTCTGTTGTAGGTGGTTCAGGTGTTGCAATTTACATTGTGAACAAAGAAGGGGTAAACTTGGGCAGAAGCACAGCTGTGGTTCTATCTTCCGCTTTTTTAGATGAACTTTTCTACATTATTATGGTACCAACCATTATTGCCATTGTTGGAGTTTCTAATTTATTTCCAGACGGATTAGACACAGAATTATTCGGCTCTGTGTGGGGAAGTAAGGATGTTTTTGTACTCGGATACTGCTTCATTTTATTTTTAACTTCATTCATTTGTTACGCAATCTTCTTTCGGCCTAGAGGTTTTAAATGGTTATTATTAAGAATATTTAACCTACCTTTTTTGCGCAAGTGGAGAGTTCAAGCCGGTGAAACAGGTGACGAAATCATGATTACTTCAAAGGAATTGCGGTATAAACCTTTTTCATTCTGGTTCAAAGCTTTCGCAGCCACCTTTGTTTCATGGACCGCTCGTTTTTGGGTGGTTAATTTTATCATTCTTGCCGTTATTTCGGTAGACGACCACCTTTTAATTTATGCCAGACAATTGGTGATGTGGGTCATCATGCTAATTAGCCCAACCCCCGGCGGAGCAGGTATTGCAGAATTTGCCTTTGAAGGTTTCCTTGCAGATTTTATTCCCGTTGGTTTAGCATTTGCCCTTGCATTTGTTTGGAGGTTGATTAGCTACTACCCTTATTTGTTTATTGGCGCTATTATTTTACCAAGGTGGATCAAAAGAACCCATTCAAGTAATAAAACTAGACCATAGAAAAACGTATTGCTTAAACCAACTTTAGAAAAGTGAAAATATCGAACAACAACATGAGATTCGGAACAAAGGTTATTCATGCCGGATTAGCGCCCGACCCGGCTACAGGTGCCGTAATGACTCCAATATACCAAACCTCAACCTATCATCAAAAAACGCCCGGTGAGCACAAAGGATTTCAATACTCTAGATCAGGTAATCCTACAAGAAAAGCTTTAGAAGACAATTTAGCAGCCTTGGAAAATGGCACTTACGGAATGTGTTTTGGAAGTGGCGTGGCAGCAATAGACGCCGTAATTAAAATGTTCAAACCTGGCGATGAAATCATTTCTACCGATGATTTATATGGCGGTTCTTACCGAATTTTTACAAAAATATTTGAGCCTTTTGGAATCAAGTTCAAGTTTGTAGCCATGAGCGATCTTGCCAATATTGAGGCGGCAGTTACAGCAAACACTAAACTAATTTGGATAGAAACGCCAACCAATCCAATGATGAACATTATTGACATAGAAGCAGTATCTAAAATTGCCAAGGAGCATAACATTTTGCTCGCGGTAGACAATACTTTTGCAACCCCTTATTTGCAAACTCCATTAGACCTTGGTGCCGATATTGTAATGCATTCGGCTACCAAATACCTTGGAGGCCACTCAGACGTGGTGATGGGAGCTCTAATCTGCAAAGACGAAAAAATAGCTGAGCAATTGTATTTTATCCAAAACAGCTCTGGCGCAATTTGCGGCCCACAAGACAGCTTTTTGGTACTAAGAGGAATTAAAACGCTGCACCTAAGAATGCAACGACATTGTGAAAATGGGAAAGTAATTGCGCACTACCTTAAGAACCATCCCAAAGTAGATCAGGTGTATTGGCCCGGATTTGAAGAACATCCTAATCACGCTGTAGCGAAAAAACAAATGAAAGACTTCGGAGGAATGATTTCATTTACCATCAAGGGAAATCGAAAAGAGGATGCTTTTAAATTAATGTCATCTTTAAAAGTATTCACCTTGGCAGAGTCTTTAGGGGGAGTAGAAAGCTTAACCTGTCACCCTGTAACAATGACTCACGCTGCCATCCCAAAAAAAGAAAGAGAGAAATCGGGGGTTATCGACTCTTTAATACGTCTAAGCGTTGGAGTTGAAGATGTGAACGACCTAACCGATGACCTAGAAGCTGCCTTAGCATCTATCTAAGAAGAACAACTTTGGGGTTTAAATTGTCGTATTACCGGTAAACTTTGAAATGTCTGCTATTTTACTGGTGCAGTATATCAGAGTGAAAAACCATGTTATAAACCAGCATTTGAGTAACTTTATATCTCAGAATCTCTTAAAAATGAATAAATCCATGAAAAATTTACTACTGATTGCATTTGCATTCTTCTCTACAGTTGCTCTAAATGCCCAGCAAACAGAGTGGTGTGCTACCGACGAAATGCTTCAAGAATACTTACTCAGTAACCCAGAACAAGAACAAAGCTTTTGGAACGAACAGATCCAACTTTCTGAATTATCTCAGTTAACTTTTTTGAAAGGTGCACAAAATAATAAAGCTCCAATTATTACTGTGCCAGTTGTGGTTCACGTAATTCATTACAATGGTTTGGGAAATATAACCAAACAACAAATTGATGATGGCATTCGAGTATTAAATGAAGATTTCCAAAAACTGAATGCAGATACGGTTAACACAAGAGCTATTTTCAGAAATCTAGCTGCAGACGTTCAAATTGAGTTCAAACTCGCAAACATTGATCCGAGTGGCAAATGCACTGAAGGTGTAAATAGAATTAACTCCTACCTAACATACGACAATAGAAATGAGGTAAAAGCGCTTTCTTATTGGCCTGCCAATCAATACTTAAATGTTTGGTTGGTAAATACAATTAGAGGAAGCGGAAATGGAACAACCTTAGGGTATGCTCAATTTCCTAATTCCGGAAATTTAAGTACATACGGTCTAGTTTGTAGAAATGACGAATGGGGCAGTATTGGAACAGCAAATGGTTCGAACGGAAGGACAGCCACTCACGAAGTAGGTCACTGTTTCGGTTTGTTTCACCCTTTTCAATCTAGTTGCGGAAGTAGTTGTAACGGAAGTGGAGACTTTGTTTGCGATACTCCTCCTACTTCAGGACAAACATTCGGTTGTAACTACAATAACAATACTTGTTCGAATGATGCGACAGGTGGCAGCACGGCTAACCCCAATCCATTTACATCAAATGTACCTGACCAATTGGAAAACTATATGAGTTATGACGATTGCCAAACCCTCTTTACAGAAGGGCAAAAATCTAGAATGCTAGCTTCTTTTAGTATTTACTCGCACCTGAATAACCTAAGAACTAACGGAAATTTAGTAGCAACAGGCACAAATAACGGCTTTGTTACTTCAAGTTGCGCTCCTAAAGCGTATATCTTCGACACGGCTCAAAAGCTAACTTGTGTTGGTGGCCAATTAAGCTTTAGCGAAAATTCATATCAAGGAGACACAATTACTGCCTACAGGTGGTCCTTCCCTGGTGCAACTCCATCAACTTCAACAGCGGCCGCACCTTCTGTTACGTATAATCAAGCAGGTGAACACGATGTAACCTTAATTGTAACCAACAGTGGAGGATCAGACACATTGGTTATTCAAGATTTTGTAAAAGTTTATGACCCCAATAATGCGTACAATGGATTTGGTTACACCGACGGATTTGAGTCGTTTACCGGATTTAATAACGAATGGAGTATTTTAGACCCAACAGGAAATTCAAAGTGGACTAGAACTCAAATTGCTTCGCTTACTTCAAATTCTTCGGTTTATCTTCAAAACTATAATGTTGGAAGTAACGAGTCAGACTTTTTAATATCTCCAGCTATTGATTTAACACAGGTTGTAAATCCTAGGTTTGCATTTGATGTTGCCTTCAAAAACCAGACAGGTTCGTCTGATCAATTATGGTGTGCTATCTCAACAGATTGCGGACAGTCGTGGGTAACGAGAGGTGTTTTACCGGCATCTACCTTAAGTACCGGAACCTTAAACAACGCTAACTTTATTCCATCTTCAGCAGCTGATTGGAAAACCATTTTTATTACTACCACAGCAGCCATGAGAACAAGCAACAATGTTCTTTTTAGATTCGAGTTTAAGTCAGGTGGAGGGAATAACATTTACATTGATGATTTCAGAGTAGACGGTGCTTCAGCGGTAGGGATAAAAAACAATGTGTTGTTAGAAAGTAGCTTCACTGCGTTTCCAAATCCTGTAACTGACGGATTGTTAAACATCAACTTTATGGTTGATGAGGCTGCAGACAACGCTAGATTGTTTGTTACTAATATGGTTGGTCAGCAAGTAAAAGAAGTTTACAATGGCGCATTAAACAAAGACCCTTACAGATTTGAAATAAATACTAATGATTTATCTTCAGGAGTTTATTTCATTACGCTAAGAACAGGAAGTCAAAACATTACTAGAAAAGTGATTATTCAGTAGAAATTACATAAATTATCACAAAAAAAGCCCAGCGATTTTTTATCGTTGGGCTTTTTTTGTATTGAGAAAAACTTACGTCAACCCTAAAATATATTCTCTGATTGATTCAATTTGAAGTGTTATAATACTCAGGTCCTCATCTGTAATCTCACCTTCAGTCCGTTCGTAAACCTCTTTAATTACTTCCAACTCTTTCACAATACTTTCTGTTGCCGGCTCGGGTTTTATATTGTTAAGTAGCAAGACTAGATTATTTATAGCATCTCTTTGATTTGTTATAATATTTCTAACTCCGGTAGCATTAGCCTCTTTATTCACAATTTTTGTCCCCAGATACATTCCTTCAATCCATCCACCAACTAAAACATAGCTAGACAAATCCTGAGATTCACTCTCTTTTAAGTCTTTATTATTTTGAATAAAAAAGTCGCTAACAACTGCTAACAAAGTATCCTTGTTTCCGGGATGATCTTCCAAGCGAGCAATAAAATCATTTTGAAATGTTTTACTAATTCCTAAATCATCAGCAATAATATGCGATGTCGCAAAATACTGTATAGCAGCTTCATGTTGACCAAATAACCCAGAATAACTTAAGTCGGCGCCATATACACCCAAGTTCAAAGCTTTACTAGTTGTACCTGAGTACCCTTTCCTTTTCGAAACGGAATGCAATAACTCTCGATGGTATTGAACTCCCTCTTTTTCGAACATCATAGTTATTTCCAACGGAGACGGTAAAACATAAAATAACGTGAATTCGACCTAAGCGACTTTCAATCCTGGCAACAAACGTTGAATTTTTACAGACGGTTTTGAATCTAAGAACGAGTATGCTGTTAATCCTGCGACTAAGTTTCCAATGAAATTGTCAAATGATCTGTGA
>CAJQLW010000046.1 GCA_905479325.1 uncultured Flavobacteriales bacterium | reverse complement strand
TTCAGTTCCAGATTTAAATCAAAATCCTGAAGTGTTAGAATTTTTAAATGGTTTTACAGGTTATGGAATACTAACTACCATATTATTTGTTGCGGTTGGTACTATTGTTACCATTGTTGTGCAGTCGTCTTCGGCAGCTATGGCCTTAACTTTAACCTTACTGTTTAACCAAGTTATTACTTTTGAAATAGCTGCTGCCATGGTGTTGGGCGAGAATATAGGAACAACCATAACCGCAAACTTAGCGGCCATTATTGCGAATGTTCATGCTAAACGAGCTGCCAGAGCTCACCTTATTTTTAACGTTGTAGGAGTAATATGGTTAATACTGATTTTTCCATGGTTTTTAGAATTTATAGCATATTTGTGGGGGCCAGCTCAGGACTTCTTAGCAACAGTAATTCCTGATATTAGTGGTTCTGAATCAGAGTTGAAACTTTCTCTTTTTCACTCTGTGTTCAACATTATCAACACTACTATAATGATTGGTTTTATACCACTCATTGCAAAGTTTGTGATTCGTATTGTGCCATCAAAAGGATCGGAAGACGAAGCGTATCATTTAGAATACATCAGCAATGCTACCATGATTAATACCGAAGGTTCTATTTTGGAAGCAAAGAAAGAAGTTGTGAAGTTCGGCAGCTTAGTTACTAAAATGACATCTTTTGTTCCAGAACTATTAGTTGAAACTGACAAAAAGAAATTTAAAAAGAAGGTTGAGCGAATTGAGAAGTTTGAACAAATAACGGATAATATTGAATCGGAAATTGGAGTTTATTTGGCCAAAGTTTCAGAAGGGGAGTTGAATGAAAGAAGTTCTTTGCAAATAAGAGCCATGTTGAGTATCGCTAACGATTTGGAAACCATTGGCGATATTAATAACTCAATGGGGAAGGTGTTGCAGCGAAAAATGGAGGCAAAAATTTACTTTATTCCAAAACAAAGAGAAAACTTGTTGGACATGTTTAAGCTGTTAAATGTTGCATTGGGCATTATGCAGAAAAACTTAGACAATGGCTTGGAAGGTAAATTTTTAAAAGAGGCTGAAGCAGCTGAAGCAGCCATTAATAAGTTTCGTAATCAACTAAAAGAGGGCCATTTAAAGAGCATTGAAAAAGGCAAGTACAAATTTGATAGTGGAATGATTTACACAGATTTATTTGCCGCAATTGAAAGCATTGGAGATCGAATTATGTCGATTAGCGAGGCCGCTTGTGGAAAGATCAGCTAGTCTAAGAAAATTGGAGTTGAAATAGTGTTGCTCCTGTTTAAATCTCTGTCGATCACATAACCTACTAAGTACATACTGTCCACACCCCCGCTTCTGTAAGGGTCTAGTTGTAGTTCAAATCTGAATTCGCCTTCAATTCCATTTCTTGAAGAAACGTTTTCTGAAGCTGGTATTCTGTATCCTTCCAAAGGGGGCAGGTCTGTTACAACTCCATTTAAATAACGGTAGCCAGTCACAATAAAATTGTTGGAATCTCTGTCATTCTGAACACCAATGTTCCCATCGCCATCGGTAAATCCTAAGCTCCAAATTGCAATTGAGCCACGTTCTTCTCCGGTTTCAACAATTTCAAAATCTCTATAAAAAAGCTCAGGAATATTTGAAAAAGATTTGTCTTCTTGGCAAGCAAACAGACCTGCAAAGAACACCATTCCAATTCCTACTTTTACAAAACTTTTCATGCATTAAAATTAAACAGAATAATTCTTATCCGTTGACCTCTACAATCGCATCATTTCGTTCCTCTTTTGAAGAAAGGCTGTTTACGCAATCGGCCGATTCGTTTAACGATTTGTGCATTGAATTATTTCAATTTCAGTATCAAAATAATTCAACCTATAGGGCTTATTGTGATTTGATTCATGCACCTATTAAGGAAATAAAAGTTTACAAGGACATTCCTTTTTTGCCAATCTCTGCCTTCAAGTCCCACGAATTAAAATCTGGAAGCTTTAATGCTGAAGCAATTTTTTCGAGTAGCGGAACTTCTGGAAATCAAACCAGCAGGCATTTTGTTGAAAATCTCGTTGTCTACGAAAAAAGTTTTCGGTTGGGGTTTGAATATTTTTATGACACGCCAGAGGAGTATTGTGTGCTTGGTTTATTGCCGTCTTATTTGGAGCGAGAAGGGTCTTCGCTGATCTACATGGTGAATTCAATGATTGAACACAGCAAGCATCCGCAAAGCGGTTTTTTTCTGCACAATCAACAAGAGTTGTACAACCTTTTAAGAGAATTAGCAAAAACGCAGACTAAAGTGCTTCTTATTGGTGTTTCATTTGCTTTGCTCGATTTTGCTGAAAGCTATAAAATTCCTTTCAATAACAATCTTATCGTGATGGAAACAGGAGGGATGAAAGGAAGGCGAAAAGAGTTGATTCGAGAAGAGCTGCATGAAGTTCTTTCAACATCTTTTGGAGTGAAAAGCGTTCATTCTGAATATGGAATGACCGAACTTTTATCGCAAGCATATTCTAAGGGAAATGGCATTTTTGAAACTCCACCTTGGATGAAAGTGCTCATCCGGCAGCAAGATGATCCTTTCGAACTTGTTCCGAAAGGCCAAAGTGGAGCAATTGATTTAATTGATCTCGCCAACATATCCAGCTGTGGTTTTATTCGAACAGACGATTTAGGTAGGGTATTGAATAAGAGCAGTTTTGAGGTTTTGGGCAGGTTGGACGTATCGGATATAAGAGGTTGTAATTTAATGGTGAATTAAAATAAATATCAGGCTTTTTTAATTGCCTGATTGTTAAAGTAAATCTTTTCTTAATTATAATACTCTGAATTGAAGATGCCTGGTATGCTAAAACGACTTTTCTTAACGGTGTTGTTCCTCAGCGGAACAATGCTTCACGCTCAGCTTAGTAATTATCAAGGAGGAGATGGATCTCTAATTGAAGAGGGTATAAAACTTCATGACCAAGGAAAATACAAAGAGGCAATCGCAAAGTACAATGCAGCACTTTTAATCGATAAAAACAACCTCCATGCTTTGGCCGAAAAGGCTTATTCACAAACGGAATTGCAAGATTATAAGGCAGCCATATCAACTTGTAAAAAGGCGCTGAAAATTAAAACAAACGACACAGAAGCCCTGAAGCTTGTTTACACTACTTATGGCAATGCATTGGATTTGTCGGGAAACCCAAAAGTTGCGGTAAAAATTTACGATAAAGGCTTAAAAGAGCACCCTAACTTTTATTCGCTAAACTATAATAAAGGTGTTACCCTTAGTGGTATGGGTGACTGGGATGCAGCTATTGATGCGTTTCAATTGTCAGCACAAGCTAGACCAAGTCATAGTAGTTCTTACTTAGCCTTGGGAAGAATGTTGGTGATGAAAAATCAAAATATTCCTGCTTTGCTAAGTTATTTGCGATTTCACGCCATTGAGCCCGACAGCAGAAGGGCAAAAGAAAACTTCAAGTTTGTTCAAGAGCTCGTATTTTCCAATGTTAAAAAGACTGGAGAAAATGCCATTTCAATCAGTTTGCCTTCACAAAGTTTGGAGGAGATGGGCAAGAATGACAAAACTGAAAATAGTTTTAGAAGCATTGAATTGATTCTTTCTATGCAAAGCGCGTTAGACCTTGGTGAAAACCAAGAAAATATGACCGATGTTGAGCGTTTTGAAAAGAAACTAACTTCAATGTTTTCCATGATCAGTGAAACGAAACAAGGGAGTTCTGGATTTTATTGGGAATTTTTAGCTCCTTATTTTGCTGAATTACATTCGAATAATTACGAGAGCGTGTTGGCACATTTAGTGTTTTCGAACCAAGAAGACGAAAAAGTGAATACTTGGTTAAGTGAGAATGAGAATAGAGTGCGTAGTTTCTACGAGTGGTCCTCAGGTTACAAATGGCGATAAGCTTTTGAAAGTAAATTACTTTCCGCCAACCAAATTTTTAATTTCATTCAATTTTATTAACGCTTCAACAGGAGTTAAGGTGTTAATGTCAATTTTTGTAAGCTCTTCCTTAATGTTTTCCAATACAGGGTCGTCGAGTTGGAAAAAGCTCAATTGAAAATCGTTTTCCACTTCCTTTCCTAATTCTTGAATGCTTTCTTTGTTGTCTGCTGAGGTGTTCTTTTTCTCTAGCTCAACAAGTAGTTGGTTGGCCCTTCGAATTAAAGAAGCAGGCATACCTGCCATTTTTGCTACATGAATACCAAAACTATGGTTAGAGCCACCAGCCACTAGTTTTCTCATGAAAATGATTTTCTTACCAATTTCCTTCACCGAAACATTGAAGTTTTTCACCCTCGGAAAGCTCTTGGTCATTTCGTTTAACTCGTGGTAATGCGTAGCAAATAAAGTTTTTGGCGCAGCTATTTTGTTTTCATGCAAGTATTCAGCAATCGCCCAAGCAATAGAAATTCCATCGTAAGTGCTTGTTCCTCTTCCAATTTCGTCTAGTAATATCAAACTTCTTTCAGAAATGTTGTTCAGTATGCTTGCTGTCTCATTCATTTCTACCATAAAGGTAGATTCTCCTGAAGAGATGTTATCTGAGGCTCCAACTCTGGTAAAAATTTTGTCGACCAAGCCAATTTTAGCGTGCGTAGCCGGCACAAAGCTGCCTACCTGCGCCATTAATGTAATAAGGGCTGTTTGCCGTAATAGAGCAGATTTACCCGACATGTTTGGCCCGGTAATCATAATAATTTGTTGGCTCTCGTTGTTCAGGTAAATGTCGTTGGAAATGTATTCTTCGCCGGCACTTAATTGCTGCTCAATAACTGGATGGCGGCCTGCTTGAATTTCAACAGCTAAACTGTTGTTTATTTCAGGTTTAACATAGTTTCGCGCTTCTGCTAAAATGGCGAATGAGAGAAAGCAATCCAATTGAGCAATAAGTTTGGCATTCAATTGTATGGGTAAAATATATTCTGCCGTTTCTTGAACCAAAGCTTGGTAGATGTTGGTTTCAAGAATTCCAATTTTCTCTTCCGCACCAAGAATTTTTGTTTCGTATTCTTTTAATTCCTCAGTTATGTATCGCTCTGCACTTACTAAAGTTTGCTTTCGAATCCAGTCTTCTGGGACTTTGTCTTTGTGCGTGTTACGAACCTCAATGTAATAACCAAACACGTTGTTGAACGCTATTTTTAGCGAAGAAATTCCGGTTGCCTCTGTTTCTCTTTGCTGCATGTCTAGCAGCATGTTTTTACCTCCGGTTTGGAGTTTTCGCAACTCATCTAGCTCTTCGTTTACACCACTTGCAATCACATTTCCCTTTTGCACTAAAACAGGAGGCTCTTCTTGCAACTGCGTTTTTATTTTTTCAACCAAAGAGTCACACAAATTTAACTGCTCTGCAATTCGGTTTAACGCACTATTTTGTGCCTTGCTTGCCTGTTCTTTTATGGGTTTAATGGCTGCCATGGCATGGCACAGTTGATTGAGTTCCCTTGGATTTATTCTACCCGTTGAAACTTTAGAAATAAGCCTTTCTAGATCGCCAATTTGTGAGATTTGTTGCCTGAAAAGTTTAGATGTTTCAGTTTCTTTTAACAGGTATTCAACTGCCGAAAGTCGCTCTTGAATGGGCTTAATATCCTTTAGCGGAAGGGCAATCCATCGTCTCATCATTCGCGCTCCCATAGGAGAAATGGTTTCATCCATTACATCTAAAAGGGTTGTGGCGCCTTCATTCGACGAGTACATCAGTTCTAAATTGCGAATGGTAAATCGGTCTAACCAAACGTAATTGTTGGCATCAATTCTTGCAATTTTATTGATGTGTTTTAGCTTGTCGTGGCGGGTATCGGCCAAGTAGTGCAAAGCAGCGCCTGCGGCAACAATTCCGGCATGTAATTCTTCTACACCAAATCCTTTCAACGATTTGGTTTCAAAATGCTTTAGTAGGTTTTCTTCGCCAAACTCTTTTGTAAACACCCAATCGTCGAGCTGGTACGTGAAAAAACTTGTTCCAAATTGAGCTTCAAAGTCTTTTTTGTATTGCTTTTGAAACAATACTTCACTGGGCTGAAAACTTTGCAATAGCTTGTCTATGTGTTCTGAGTTTCCTTCTGCTAAAAGAAATTCTCCGGTAGAAATATCTAAAAAAGAGACCCCAAGTAAGCCGTTATTTTGCTTGCCTGAAGCAAAGTGCACTGCTGCTAAAAAGTTATTTGATTTCTGAGAAAGCACCTCGTCGTTGTACGAAACTCCAGGTGTTACTAGTTCTGTTACACCACGTTTTACAATGGACTTTGTTTGTTTCGGGTCCTCAAGCTGATCGCAGATGGCAACTCGGTAACCTGCTCTTACCAATTTAGGCAAATACGTGTTAATGGAGTGGTGAGGAAAACCGGCCAAGGCTATTTCATTGGCAGAGCCGTTGTGCCGTTTGGTAAGTGTAATTCCAAGTGTTTTTGCAGCTTTTACGGCGTCGTCGCC
Organism: uncultured Flavobacteriales bacterium; assembly: GCA_905479325.1. Taxonomy (GTDB): domain Bacteria; phylum Bacteroidota; class Bacteroidia; order Flavobacteriales_E; family Vicingaceae; genus NORP294. The sequence goes on along the minus strand of CAJQLW010000046.1, from coordinate 17,858 downwards.
AAAGGTTTCGTAAAAATCGCCTACCCTAAAAAGCAAAACCGCATCTGGGTACTTTGCTTTAATCTGATTGAATTGCTTCATCAGCGGGGTTTCACTCGGTGCTTTGGCGGCTTTTACTTTTTTACTCACGACTTATATTTAGAACGCTAAAAGTAACAAGATCGCCTTGGTAGGGCTACTTTTGTTTCGTCCTACTTATTAATAGTTTTTCACAAAAAAAAGCAACCGATGAATAGAAAATTGGCCAACGACGAATTGAATAGAATAGATGTAGAAAACTTTAAAAAAGCGGAGAAAACCCCAATTGTGGTGGTGCTAGACAATATTCGAAGTCTGAATAACATAGGTTCTGTTTTTAGAACTGCAGATGCCATGGCAATTGAGGCGGTATATTTGTGCGGTATTACGGCGCAACCTCCGCACAGAGAGATTAATAAAACGGCTTTAGGTGCCACAGAATCGGTAGACTGGAAATACTTTGAAAGCACTGAAGCGGCGGTTGATTCTTTGAAGGCGAGTGGGCACAAAGTTTTGTCGATTGAGCAGACGGAGAATAGTATTTTTTTAAATGAATTTGAAGTAGCAAAAGGAGAGAAGCTGGCTTTGGTTTTTGGCCATGAAGTGTATGGGGTAGAGCAAGATATTATTGATAAAAGTGATGCAGTGATTGAAATTCCTCAAAAGGGGACGAAACACTCGCTCAATATTTCGGTGAGTGCTGGCGTTGTTCTGTGGGATTTAACCTCTAAATTTGAGAAGCTTAGTTAGAAAATTTAGTTATGGCATACTCTTTGAAAAGTTCTGTGAAAACAATCATCATGAAAAAATTGATTTCATTAGTTAGCATCGTTTGTGTTTTTGCGTATAGCGCAACGGCAAACGCACAAGCAGACCAAAAAGAGAAAATAACAATTACAGATGAAAAGCCATTTGAATATCGGAAAGTTGAAAATAAGGCATTCCAAGATGGAGAATTTTTAAAGTACAAGTTTGCTTATGGCATTATGAATGCCGGCGAAGCTACTTTGGAGGTGAAGAAGGTCAAGAAGAAAATTCAAAACAGAGATATTTTGCACATCGTTGGTCGAGGCTACAGCATTTCAGCCTTTGATTGGTTTTTTAAAGTACGCGATAAATACGAGACTTATTTGGACGAGGAAGGAATTTTTCCTTGGTTATTTGTGAGAAGAATTGAAGAGGGAGGGTACAAAAAAGAGCAGGACTACAAGTTCTTTCAAAACGAAGAAAAAGTGGAGTATGTGCAAAAAAAGGAAGAACATAAAGTTCCGCATGGTGTGCAAGACATGATTTCTTCTTTTTATTACGCAAGAACAATTGATTATAGCAATGTGAAGAAAAATGAAGTGTTCGAGTTTGAGTCATTTGTAGATGGCGAGTTGTATCCCATTAAAATAAAGTTTGCAGGTATTAAAACAATTAAAGTAGACGCAGGCAAGTTTGAGTGCATGGTTTTTCATCCGGTAGTGCAAGAAGGTAGAGTATTTAAAAACGACGACGATTTGACGGTTTATATTACCAACGATGAGAACAAGATTCCAATTTTGGCAAGAGCAAAAGTGTTAGTGGGTTCAATTCGAATGGAGCTAATTGATTATAAGAATTTAGCCAACCCAATGGCGAAGCGATAGTTTCTTCTAATTATAAATTCTGAAATCTCGAATTACGAATAAGACTAAATAAAATTTAAAGTATTTAGGTTCGAACCTCCAAGGATTATATGGTTATAGTTTATTATCCTTGGAGGTTTTTTGGTTTGAGTTCACTAAAACCAAATCCATTAATTTCCTGTTTCACTTAAAAAAAGAGCCATGCACTTCAATCACCTTTTTGAATTTTTAGAGACCCTCCAAGAAAACAACTCAAAAGATTGGATGGATGCCAATCGGAAATACTACCATCAAATTAGAGATGCGCACATTGCTTGGTTAGACCAAATGAGCTTAAAATTAGCTGAAGTAGATCAGAACTATACTCCAACTACTGGTAAAAAAGGCATCAATCGAATCAACAATAATTTAATGTTTCATCCGAATAAGCCGGTATACAAAGATCACTTTGGTGCAGGTCTAGACCAACAGTCAAAACAAGGCGATTTTTACATTCACATTGGCGTAAATGAATCGTTTATTGCTGGAGGTTATTACAAACCCAAACCCGATTTGTTGGCTAGTATTAGAGAGGCCATTGATTACAACGGTAATGAATTACATAAGATTCTCAACAAGAAATCCTTTCAAAATATGTTTGGTGGTTTAATACAAACGGGCGATGAGCTAACCAATGCACCGAAAGGGTTCTCTCAAGACCACGAGCACATAGATTTGTTGAAGTACAAAACTTTCGCTGTTGAACGTTCCTTAACTAAAGAAGAAATTGTTTCTCCTAAGTTTGATGAACAAGTCATTGAAATCTACTTAGAAATGTTGCCGATTAGAAGGTATTTGAATAAGGCGGTGACGGTTTAATTACTAATGAATAATTTTTTAATTACCAAAGAGTAGACGCTTCATTAAAGAATTGAATTTCGAATTTTAAGTATTGAGTTGTGCTTTGTTAACTATCTATTGGTAATTAGTCATTAATTATTGTTCATTTTTCTCTGAAACCGTCTTAAAATTATCCTTTTCGTAAACTCGTTCAATCAAAATTCGCTTAGGATCAATGGCTGCCTTGGCAGGAATTGTATCCACCGTAAAGGTATACGACTGCTCATTTGCATTAAATTTAATTCGTTCTAGCGCTAATAATTCCTTTTGATCAGCATCTTTGAAAAGTCCAACGTCTACCCAATCGTTCAACGGAACTTCCACTTCATTTCCGATCGTATCTGCCTTCAGTTTTCTATTTTCCATTTGTAGGGTTACCTCATACTTGCCAGCTTCGTTTTTTACATAAGTCGCTTCCTTCAATCTAAAATCATAGAGGGTTATACTCTTAAACCAATCTTCAATCAGGTAATTTAAACTGTCCGGGACTTGTGGCTCTAAATACCGGAGAAAGTCTAGCGAAGTAGGGTAGGGAGGTGCCTTGTATCTGAATTCAGCCAAGAAGTTACTCATGGCTTTATTCACCTTATCTTCTCCTATATAATCTTGCAGTGCATACAAAATCACACTTCCTTTTCCGTAATGAATGTATTGTTGGTTTTCAACCTTATACAAGGGCAACTCTTTTTCTAATTCGCCCCCTCGTCCTCTTAAATAGCGGTTAAAGTCATACTTCAAAAATTCCTTCATTTCCAAAGGAGATTTCTTCTGCTTCATCACCATAAGAGATGAGTATTCCGCAAAAGCTTCAGAAAGCATGGTGCCACCTTGCATGTTGGCGCCAACAACTTGGTGCGCCCACCATTGATGCGCCATTTCGTGAGAAACTACTGCATCAATTACGTTGTTTTTAGTGCTGTCTTCTAAATCAATAATAAACCCAAAAGATTCTGAGTAAGGCATAGTTCCTGGAAAGGCTTGAGCAAAAGTGCTGTAATTGGGAAACTCAATGATTCTCGCCTGTTTGTGGTAGTACGGGCCAAAATTTTCAATGTAATATTCCAACGATTTTTGAATTGCGTCTAACATTAGATCTACATTATAAGCATGTTTCTCATCGTAATATACTTCCATAGAAATTCCATTCCAATCTCTTTTGGCTACTTCATAGTCAGCAGAAATAAACGAGCAAAAATCTTGTGAAGGAACATCTACTTTGTAATGGTAATAATTGCGCTCGCCTTCTTTCCATTCTTTCACTAAAGAACCGGGAGCAATGGCAATCTGATCGGATGAAGTGGAAATGAATGTTTCCGTTTTAATCCAATCAGATCGCCCTTCAGACAAATAATTGGTCATACAGCCTGTTGTGCAGGAGTCTCCTTCGTACAATTCAGGCATTCTGTCTTTAGGTGGTAAACCGAACTTTATACGATCATTTTTATCAGAAATTTCTGCACTTGAGTTGTAACCCATTTGCGGAATTAATCGGTTGTTTAAAAAGGTTCCATTTTTTACAATGTTTGTGTTGCCTCTATTGTTCTCGAAACCTTTGGATATAAAATCAATTTCAATTTTTATTTTGGTCGATTCACCCGGAAGTAATGGAGAGCTTAATTCGTAGATCCGGTAACCCAATCGCTCGTCGTTAAAAACCAAAGAGCCATTGGGAATGGTAATTTTTGGGTACGTTTCTGAATTGATGTTGTAATGAATTGAGTCAATTACTTGGTCTGATTCGTTTTTAACTATTAAATCTGCTTTGGCCTTTACATCTCGCTCATTTGGAAAAATATCAAGCGTATAGACAATCTCTTTTATTTTGGGTAAGGTGATGTTTTCATATTTCTTTAACTGCTTCTCATAATCAACCGAAATTTGCTCTCGCTCATCTCTCGTTTCATAAGAGTTTAAGATTTGAGTGTTGTAGTAAACAAAAGAAGCTGTGGCTAGCCAAAGGATGATAACTGCGCCAAGTATTAAACTATTTTTTCCCCGCAAATTAACTTGAGCTAATTTCCAACGGGTTTTAGTATTTCCTCCGGTAGAACGAACCCAAAAAATGGCAGATAATACTAAAAGAATACCTCCAAACAACAACCAATAAGCAGAGAACCACATGGCGCCATTAAAGCCTGGGCCAAATCCATTCATTTCCGAATAACTCAGGCTTGGTCTACTACCCAAACTAACCATATTCGTGTTTACATCCATTGCAAACAATACAATGTCTAGCAAAAAGGACAGCAGAATGGCCACGAAGTAGCCCAAGTATTTGTTGTTCACCAGAACTTGAATGGCAATAAATAGAATACTGTAGAATAAATAACTGGGCAAGAAGACGTAGAAGTAGTTTGAAAAATATAAACCAAATTCGATAAAGGTAAAGCCAAGAATGAGCTGGTAAATAATTCCAATTACTGAGAAAATAACATAATGGAAGGTAGAAACTCCAATCAGCGTAACAACTTTAGCTAAAAGTGAAGAGAAGGAATTGTGCGGAGTAGCGTTGATGACTTCATCAATTTTTGAAGAGCGATCGTTCCAAATGAGTTCACCACTAAAGAAAATAATTATAATGATGGAAAAAATGGTTGTAGAACTGTTAATCATATCAACCACAATGTAGGTGAGTGGATAGGATTTGAGCCCAAAGTATTCGTACCCTCCAACAATGTTTGAAACCAATAAAATTAAGGCGAATAAAAAGATGACCTTAAAAACAACACTTTTAATGATGTTTAGAAAGCTGATTTTGAAAAAGCTGCTAAATTGTAGCCAATTGCTATTCAGTACAGTGACTTGTGGCTTTTGAAACAATTGAAAGTTATTACTTTTTGCTTTCTGCTTTTTCACTTTCGACTGTTTTTCTTTAAATGAAAAGCTGAGGTAAGTAAGCATTAATACAACTGCTCCAATGCCCAACCAGACTAAGCGGTTTAGAAAAAGGATTCCTGAAAATCCAGGAGAAACCGTATTCTTTTCCATTGGGGTGAAATAGCGAGATTCTACTGTCCAGGCTCTTGCTCCAAAAGTATCAGCTAAAGCAGCAATGGTTTCATTATCAATTTCAGAAAGTAATGTGCCTGCTATGATGTAAGAAACTATTAAACCAAAGGCACCAACAAAAGACACGACGGTATTTTTGAATTTAATGGCTAGAGCAAAAACGATTACCCCGGCGATAAACATATTTGGTAGTATGAATAAAAGGTAATTATTTACAAAGGTCTCAAGGAATAAGGGGCCAATTCTATCAGCACTGATTGTTCCCATAATTGGTCCTAGTGCTGAGCCTAAGATAACTCCTAAATAAACTCCTAGAAGAGGGATGGTGGCAAGTACTAATGCTCCAAAGAAACGCCCAAAAAAGAAAGAAGCCTTACTGATGGGGGTGCTGAATAATATCTCGTTGAACTGGTTGTTATAATCTCGTAAGGCGGCGTTGTTAAAAAAGGCAACGGCAAAAAGGACACCAAAAATTGAAAACACACCCACAAACTGAGTAATTACGATAGGTGCGTTCTTCATTACGTTGCCCACGGAGCCGCCTATTTGCACATTGTCTGAAACAATGGCTCCAAAAGTTAGTAGCCCTGTAATTACAAGGAAAATATAAACCATCGGCCGTTTGAGCGCCGATTTAATCTCTAAGAGAAAAAATTCTTTAAACATGGCGTTGCTTTTATAGGGTTTCGATCACTAAGTTCAACTTCGTTTTTACGAAGAAAACATCTTCTAAACTTGGCTCAACCAATTTAAATCCGTTATCCGGATTGCTTTCTGCAAAGGCATGAATAACAGGTTTGCCTGCAATCATTTTATCTGAAATAACTTGAAAGCTATTTTGGTGAGCATCTAACTCTTCCCGTTCAATGTGCTTTTGCCAAACTTTACCTTTTAACTCTGAAATTGCATCTTGTGGAGTACCATGGTAAACAATTTCTCCTTGATTCATAACGGCAAACTTGCTGCACAATTCGCGCACATCGTCTACAATGTGAGTAGATAGCAGAATGATCACTTGCTTACCAACGTCGGCCAACAAGTTGTGAAATCGGTTACGCTCTCCGGGGTCCAATCCCGCTGTGGGCTCATCAACTATAATTAGTTTGGGGCTCCCAATAAGCGCTTGAGCAATTCCAACTCTTTGCTTCATTCCACCTGAAAAACCTTTCACACTTTTATTTCGTTTCTCGTAGAGGTTTACTTTTTGCAACAAATAGCCAACTAGTTCTTTTCGCTCCTTTCGGTTCGAAATACCTTTTAATACGCACATGTGATCGAGCAATTGCTCTGCCGTAATTTTGCTGTACACTCCAAATTCTTGGGGCAAATAGCCCAAAACTTTTCGCAGTTGCGTCGGCTCATTTAAAATGTCAATGTCATCTAAAAAAGCACTTCCAGAGTCGGCCTCTTGCAAAGAAGATAAGGTTCTCATTAAGGAAGACTTTCCTGCACCGTTGGGGCCAAGTAATCCAAACATTCCGTTTTCAATTTCAATTGATACATTGTTCAGTGCTTTTACACCGTTTGGATAGGTCTTAGTTAAGTTTTTAATGCTCAGTGTTGCCATTTGGAATTGTTTTTTGGTTAGGGCGAATATATAAAAAGCAAGGTGCCTTCTTGCAATTTTTGTGTTGGACGGTTAAGGATTAAATTTTGTTACAAAAAAGAACATAAAAAAAGCCATCCCGATTTGTCGAGATGGCTTTTGAAGGTTTTCTAATTTTCTTTACTTACCGTGGCACTGCTTGTATTTTTTACCACTTCCGCATGGGCAAGGCTCGTTTCTGCCCACTTTGGTTTCCACTCTAACCGGTTGAGGTTTTGGCCGTGGAGCTTCAGGGTTACCTTGCTGCTGTGATCCGTCGCTGCCTTTGCTAAAGCTTGGGACTTCTGTTCTCGAAGTTTGCAATTTAGGCTGCTGTTGCACCGGTGCTGCAGCTTGTTGCACTTGCGGCTGCGCTTGTTGTTGAGGTAAATTCCCCTTCATTAAAAAAGTAATGATTTCTTTGTTTGTTCTGTCAATCATTTGCTTAAACAGTTCAAAGGCCTCAAACTTATAAATCAATAATGGATCTTTTTGCTCGTAAACAGCTCCTTGAACAGATTGCTTCAAGTCATCCATTTCTCGCAAGTGTTCTTTCCAAGAATTGTCAATCATGGCTAAAATCACGTTCTTCTCAAATGAGCTAATCAACGATTTCGCTTCCGTTTTGTACGCTTGTTCTAATGGAGTAACAACTTGAATTGTTTTTTTACCATCGGTGAACGGAACAACAATGTTTTCGAAGCTATTTGATTCGTTTTCATAAACATCTTTAATCACCGGATAGGCAGTTCTAGCTACCATTTCCGACTTATTTACATAGCCTTTATAGGCCAATTCATAAATCGTTTCAGTAAGTTCATTCTCCTTCGAGTTCATAAACTCCTGCTCACTTACAGGGCTATCCATACTTAAATTTCGAATTAACTCAAATTTAAAGTCTTCAAAATCTTTTCCTTCTAATCCGTATTGAACAATGGTTCCCGTAGAATCGTACATCATGTTAGAAATGTCAACGTTCAATCGTTCGCCAAACAATGCATTTCTTCTTCGCTTGTAAATTACCTCACGCTGAGAGTTCATAACATCATCGTATTCTAACAAACGCTTTCTAATTCCAAAGTTGTTTTCTTCTACTTTCTTCTGCGCTCTTTCAATCGATTTGGTAATCATAGAATGCTGAATTACTTCACCTTCTTCTAATCCCATACGGTCCATTAATTTGGCAATTCTGTCAGAACCAAACAAACGCATTAAGTTATCTTCTAGCGAAACGTAAAACTGCGAACTACCCGGATCTCCTTGTCTACCTGCACGACCTCTCAACTGTCTGTCAACTCGTCTAGATTCGTGACGCTCAGTACCGATAATGGCCAATCCTCCCGCTGCTTTTACCTCTTTTGAAAGCTTAATATCTGTACCACGACCAGCCATGTTGGTGGCAATGGTTACTGCACCAGATTTACCTGCTTCAGCAACAATTTCTGATTCTCGTTGGTGCATTTTCGCATTCAGAACGTTGTGTTTGATGTTTTTCATCTTCAACATTCTACTCAACAATTCAGAAATTTCAACAGAAGTTGTTCCCACTAGAACTGGCCTTCCTGCTTTTACTAGTGCCTCCGTTTCTGCTATTACAGCGTTGTATTTTTCACGAGTAGTTTTGTAAACTAAATCCTCACGGTCATCTCTTGCTATTGGTCTGTTTGTTGGAATAACAACAACGTCCAATTCATAAATGTCCCATAATTCTCCCGCTTCAGTTTCCGCAGTTCCGGTCATGCCCGAAAGCTTGTGGTACATTCTAAAAAAGTTCTGTAAAGTAACTGTTGCATAAGTCTGTGTTGCAGCCTCAACTTTTACATTTTCTTTAGATTCAATGGCTTGGTGTAATCCGTCAGAATACCTTCGGCCTTCCATGATTCTACCAGTCTGCTCATCAACAATTTTTACTTTATTGTCCATTACCACATATTCTGTGTCTTTTTCAAACAAAGTATACGCTTTCAACAACTGATTGATAGTGTGAATTCGTTCTGCCTTAATGGAATAATCTTGAATTATTTTGTCTTTATCCACTACAATTTCTTCTTCAGACTTTCCCGATTTTTCTACTTCACCAAGTAGCGTGCTTAAATCAGGTAATACAAAGAAGTCTTTATCTCCGCCAGTTCCAGATAGTAAGTCAATTCCCTTTTCTGTAAGTTCTATCGAATTGTTTTTTTCGTCAATGGTGAAGAATAGTTCAGCGTCAACCAAGTGCATTTCTTTTGACTGGTCTTGCATGTAAAAATTCTCCGTTTTTTGAAGTTGCGCTCGAATACCCGGCTCGCTTAAAAACTTAATTAAGGCTTTGTTCTTTGGCAGACCTCTAAAACTTCTCAAAAGAGCCATTCCGCCTTCTTCTTGCAGTTTTTTCTGCTCTTTTGAATCGCTTACCTCGGAAGTTAATTTTTTCTTGGCATCAGCAATTAACGTGGTAATTAGTTTTTTCTGTGCGCTTACCAATTTATCAATTACAGGTTTTAATTCTGCAAATTCATGAATATCGCCTTTCGGGGTTGGGCCTGAAATAATCAAAGGAGTTCTTGCATCGTCAATTAAAACAGAATCAACTTCATCTATAATCGCATAGTGATGTTTACGTTGAACCAATTCTTCAGGTGTACGAGACATGTTGTCTCGTAAATAATCGAAACCAAATTCGTTATTTGTTCCGTAGGTTATGTCTGCTTGGTAGGCTGCTCTTCGTTCAGGAGAGTTGGGCTGGTGGTTGTCAATACAGTCTATTGTTAAACCGTGAAACTCGAACAAAGGCCCCATCCACTCAGAATCTCGTTGTGCCAAGTAGTTATTTACCGTTACCAAGTGAACTCCTCTTCCTGCCAAGGCATTCAAGTATACAGGCAAGGTAGCAACTAAAGTTTTACCCTCACCTGTAGCCATCTCTGCAATTTTACCGGTATGTAGCGTAATTCCACCAATTAACTGAACATCGTAATGTACCATGTCCCACTTAATTTCGGCGCCTGCAGCATTCCACGTAGTATTCCAGTGTGCTTTTTCGCCAATAATTTCCACACTATCTCTTGCTGCGGCAATATCTCGGTCCATTTGCGAAGCAGTCACTTCGATTTTTTCGTTCTCTGTAAACCTTCTCGCAGTTTCTTTTACAACCGCAAAAGCCTCTGGTAAAATCTCTAATAAAACTTCTTCAATTTTACCGTCAATACTGCCCTCAATTTTATCAATTTCAGCGTAGAGGTCTTCTTTTTCATTAATATCTGCAGTCGCTTCAACCTTTGCTTTTAACACTTCAATTTGCGACAATTCGTCGGCTAAGTGAGCTTCAATTCTAGCTTTAAAGCCTGTGGTTTTTGCTCGTAATTCATCGTTTGTTAGAGATGCCAAAGCAGGAAATACTGCTTTAATTTTCTCTACCAATGGTGTTACTTCTTTTAAATCTCTGTCTGCTTTACTTCCCATTAATTTTTGGAAAGTCTTAGTTAGTGCTCCGAACATAAGTTTGTAATCTGTTGGGTAATTTTTTTGAAAACGATAACAAAGTTAATCAATTAAAGAGTGCTTTGAGTACCGATAGTATGCATACGACTTGGCAATAGTCAGGCCTTTTTGCTAATTTCTGACAAGTTGTCGTTATGGAACAAAAAAGGCTGCTTCAACCTAATGAAACAGCCTTTATGTAAGTTTGTTATATTTAATACTCGTCTTCGTTGAAGAAGAAGTCCTCCTTGGTTGGATAGTCTGGCCAAATATCTTCTATGGTTTCATAAGATTCACCTTCGTCTTCAATTTCTTGAAGATTTTCAACTACTTCTAATGGGGCTCCAGCTCTAATCGCAAAGTCGATTAATTCGTCTTTGGTTGCTGGCCAAGGTGCGTCTTCCAAATAGGAAGCTAATTCTAATGTCCAATACATTTCCCTTCTCGTTTTTTGATTCTTCGCAAAAGTAATTTTTTTGCCCTTACAATCAACCTATTTTTAAATTCTTTTTATTTTGGTAATTTGATGAAAATCAGCAAATTACTATTTCTTAGGTACCCAAGCTATTTCAGTTGCCCCTAAATCTTTCGTCAGTTTTCTTGATAATGTGAACAGGTAATCAGATAAACGATTCAAGTAGGTTGTAATCTTCTCATCTACTTCACTTTCTTCTGATAAATGAACCGCAACTCTCTCGGCTCTTCTGCAAACGCAACGAGCAATATGAGTATATGAAACAGCTGTATTTCCTCCAGGCAAAACGAACGATCTCATCTCTTCCAGTTCATCATCCATTCGATCAATTTCATCTTCTAAAAATGTAATATCTTCTTCAAATAACTCTGGCAAAACCATTTTTGCTTTTCCCGGTTCAGATGCTAAATGAGAGCCAATTGTGAATAAGCGATCTTGAACCTCTAACAGCACACTAATTTCTTTTTGGCCAATTTCTTGGTCTCTAATTAATCCAATATATGAATTCAATTCATCCACAGTACCATAAGATTCTATTCTTAAATGGTGCTTTGGTACTCTTGTGCCGCCAATTAATGAAGTTGTTCCTGAGTCGCCTTTCTTGGTATATATTTTCATTACTTATAGTTCTCTTGTTCTAATTATTCATCTACAATACGCCTGCATTGGAGAAATGTTCAATTTTAAATTTTTTATGCTGGGTTAAGAGTAGGAGGTAATTTCTGTATTGATTTCATCACTCTCTATATTACCATCTCTGAGTCGGATAATTCGGTGTGCATGTAGTGCAATATCTTCTTCATGGGTCACTAAAATAATGGTGTTGCCGGCTTTGTGAATTGTATCAAACAGTCCCATAATTTCATGAGAAGTTTTCGTGTCCAAATTACCGGTTGGCTCATCTGCTAAAATAATAGAGGGGGAATTGACTAATGCTCGTGCAACGGCGACTCTTTGTCGTTGTCCACCTGAAAGTTCGTTTGGTTGGTGTTGCACGCGATCGCTTAGGCCAACCTCAGTTAACACTTCCATGGCTCTTTCTTCTCTTTTTGACTTTGAAAGTCCAGCATAAATTAAGGGCAGTGCTACATTATCAAGGGCAGTTGCTCTTGGTAGCAAGTTAAAGGTTTGAAATACAAAGCCAATTTCTTTATTTCTAATTTGTGCTAATTCATCATCTGATAGTTGGCTAACATCTTGATTGTTCAAAATGTACTTGCCAGAAGTAGGGGTGTCTAAGCAACCTAATAAATTCATCAAAGTAGACTTTCCAGAACCCGAAGGGCCCATAAGGGCAACGTATTCATTCTTTTGTATTGTGAACGAAATTTCTTTCAACACCTTTATTTCTTGTTTTCCCAAACGAAAGTTTCGAACAAGTTTTTCTATCTCAATAATAGGCTTAACATCCATAATAACTCAAAAGTAATTCTTTATCTACAATGTAAAACTGCTTAGTGATAAACGGTAAAATGCTCTTTGGCTTGGTCTTTTTTAAAAAACACAAAACCCATGGCAAAACAATCAATGGTTACCGTTACGCTTGGGTGAGATTTAATTTTTTTCCATGCATCTGTCATTCCCTTCGACCAATAAATGTCGTCAAACACAAAAACACTTTGTTCATTCGCAAATTTTAAGGCCTGTTCAAAATACTTCAATGTTGGCTCTTTACGGTGATTTCCGTCAAAATAGATAAAATCAACTTCTTTCACTTCACGAAGAGCGCTCTCTAAGGTAACGTCAAAATTTCCATCAACCTGTGTAATGTTGGTTACCTCTAATTTCGTAAAATTGATGGTTGCCACCTTGGCTAACTCGGCAGAACCTTCTAATGTTAACACCCGGCCTTTTGGATTTGCTTTTGCTAAGTAAGCGCTTGTAATGCCCAAACATGTTCCAAGTTCAATTACGTTGTTTGGTTTAAAATGGTGAACAAAATGAAAGAGGAGCTGAGCTGTTTTAGTAGGCTTTAAGCTTGTTTTCGCGATGTCTTGAATTGCTCTGTTATTTGATTGGTGAACGGTTGAACCAGCACCTAGATCTTCTACAGTCAATTTTTTTTTCGTGAGTAGCAGTTTAGCGCGAATAGATTCTATTTCATCGAAAACGTAGTATTTAGCTTTTTCTTTAAATAGGGTTTGATGCAACTCGTAAACAAAAGGGGAGTGTATGCCGTGCAAGTGAATGCAGCGTAGCAAGTACAATAAATAGTGAAGAATTTGCCAAACCTTATTTTTCATTCTCCCATTCTTTAAACTTTTCTATGTCACCTTTCAAAGAGTTGGTAACAAATCCAATAACGGTAATGTCATCTAAAAATCCGGCGATAGGAATAAAGTCAGGAACAAAATCCAATGGGCTTACGAAATAGAAAATTGCCGATGCTGCGCAAAGAATCGTTTTCCAAGGAATTTCTTGATACTCTTTTTTTCTCCAAGCAGTTACTAAGCGCAAAAGCGCTTGGAAGTCATTCCAAGCGCTTTTTAATTTTCCTTTCTTTTCTTCCGCTTTTTCTTTCGCCTCTTCTAGTAGTTTAGACAGTTTCTCTCCATTTTCCAGAAGTTCTTCTGTTTTATGCTTGGCTTTAGAAAACCCGTTTGGTTCTTTATCGTCCTCTTTCATGCTACCAAATCACAGCTTTTGCCGAATCCGTATTGACCATTGGGTCGTTGGAAGTACATCCAAAAGCTGCTGCAAATTCGCTCATGTTCGCTAGTGGACCTTTAACTCTGTATTCTCCTGGAGAATGAGAATCGGTTGCAATACGCTTGCGTAACTCTTTTTCAGTCATGTTCATATGCCATACTTGTGCCCACCCTAAAAAGAATCGCTGTTGGTAGGTGAAACCATCAATTGGTTCTGGTGTACCAACTCTTTCCAATTCTTTTTCCAATGCGTAATAGGCCATTGTAGCGCCACCCAAGTCAGCAATGTTTTCTCCTAATGTAAGTTCTCCATTCACATGTAAATCAGGCAACGGATAAAAGCCATTAAACTGCTCAACTACTACATTTGCTCGTGTGTCAAATCTTGCTCGATCTTCTTCTGTCCACCAATTCGCTAAGTTTCCTTTTGCATCGTATTTACTTCCTTGGTCATCAAATCCGTGACTGAATTCATGCCCAATAACTGCTCCAATACCACCGTAATTCAATGCAGCGTCGGCATCAAGAGAGTAGAAAGGGGGTTGTAGAATTCCAGCAGGAAATACAATTTCGTTCTGAGAAGAACTGTAGTAGGCATTCACCGTTTGCGGAGACATAAACCACTCATCTTTGTCAACTTGTTGGCCAAGCTTAGAAATCATTTCGTTAAAGTTAAACTGCCTTACATTTAATATATTCTGAATTAAATTGTCTGAAGTAATTTCCAATTTACTATAGTCAGTCCATTTTTCTGGATAGCCAATTTTCATATTAAATGCGTCTAATTTTTCCAAAGCCTTTCGCTTTGTTTCATCACTCATCCAATCTAATTTTCGAACTCTTTCTTTAAAAACGGTTCTTAAATTCTCTACCATTTGTCGTACATCAGCTTTAGACTCCTCCGGAAAATGTCTTTCAACGAACGCTTTTCCAACTAATTCTCCAAGGCTACTGTTTACCTTTTTAAGTGCGCGCTCTTCTCTAGATTTCATCTCTTGCGTTCCGCTTAATGTTCTACCGTAGAAGTCAAAATCCAATGCTACAAAGTTTGAACTAAGTTCTGAAGCAAATGAGTTAATCAATTTCCATTTCGAAAATGCTTTCCAATCTTCTAGTGGAATATCTTTTAGCATTTTATTCAAACCTACAAAAAAATCTGGTTGACCAATAACTACGTGTTCGACTTCGTTTAAACCAACCGCTGAAAAATAACTTATCCAATCGATGTTTGAAGTTAGCTCTTTTAGTTCTTTAGTATTTAGTTTGTTATATGTCAAATCAGGATCTCTTCTTTCTACTCTGGTCATAGAAATTTTTGCCAAGCTCTCTTCTATTGCATAAATTTTATTAACCGTCTGCTCACCATTCTCTTCACCAACTAAATACAGCATTTCTAGCATTAAATCTTTATATGCATTCTGAATCTCAATTGATTTTTCGTCGGTATTTGTATAGTAGGCTACGTCTGGCAAACCTAATCCGCTTTGAGAAAGATGGGTGATATATTCTGAACTATTTTTATCATCTTGACCAACATAAAGGCTATTAAATGATCCAATTCCAAAAGATTTCCATTTGGCATTTAGTAGAATGTAATCATTCAATTCATTTATTTCTCTCAGTTCATCTATAAATTGCTGAAGGGGTTCAAACCCTAATTCTTCTGCCTTAGCTGAATCTAATACACTCTTGTAGAAGTCGCCAATTTTTTGTTCCATTGTGCCTTTTTGAAACTCCTTAGAAGAAAACTCTTTGAAAATCTTTTTTAGTTTAGCGTTATTAGAATCTGTAACAACGTTAAAGCTACTCCATCTGCTTTCTGTAGATGGAATAGGGTTGCTTTTTAGCCATCCTCCAATTGCATATTGGTAAAAGTCATCGCATGGAGAAACAGTTGTATCCAGATTGCTTAATGGAAAAGCAGGTAATTTCTCAGACTTGGTCTCTTCAGTTTTTTGGAGGGCGTTACATGCAGAAATGCCTATTGCAAGAACAACTGGTAAAATAAACTTATTCATATCTGTATTTTCTTCAAACTTAATTTATTTTAAAAGCGAAACAAACTGTTTTTTTAAAATGAGTAAAAAAAAAGCGCCTCGATTGTCGAGGCGCTTTCGGTACTAGAATTGAGATATAATTCTATTTAAGAATTAACTTCTCATTGATTACACTTTCTCCATCAATAATGGTGATGAAATAAATGCCCGCAGACTCTTCATTTAAGTCGAAAGACTTTGTAAAGTTTCCATTTGCATTATTTACGATCTCAGAAGAAATCAATCTGCCACTAATATCTCTAATTGAAATATTGATTGTAGCATTATTGAATCCACTAGATCTGATTTCAAATAAACCATTTGTTGGGTTTGGAACCAATTTGAATTCAGAAGCTACAGCCTCTGTGTCATTAATTCCTGTCGACAATCTACAGATAGTTAAATCCGACCATCTCATTGGGAAAATTTGGTATCCTTCTGTTCTAGGAGCGGTGTTGTCAAATTGTCCACCGATTCCTAACAGCCCACAGATAGTGTCTCCTATAGCAATTGGATTAGAAGCATTCAGACTGTCGTTAACATCAGTATCAGAATCAATTCTCATGATAATTGTATCTGTGCCATTCGTCAAATCAAGGTTCGATGAAAAAGAACCACTTGTGCTTAATGAAACCCAATTTCCGGTTAAGCTTAACCACTTAGCTTCAGTAGTTTCATCTAAATCAGTTACTGCTATAGGTGCAGGTAATGCAATACCTGTAGCTAGCACAGAAATTGAATCAACTCTAATTTGCGTTAAACCATTGAACTGATCAACATATCCGTGAACCATGATTGAATCACCTTCAGTTACTACGTAGTTGTTGATATCAACAAAGTTGAAGATTACTATACCTTCTTGTGAACCACTTGCCATGTCAATAATGGTGAAGTTGATTCCCGCGTTACCATCTAAATCGACACCTGCAACAATACCTGAAGTGAAACAATCAACATTTAATGAATCAGCAATACCTGTTGTAGCGTCTTCGGTGTTAATTGTTCCTATAGGGTAATATGGATCAGGTGTAGGAACCGCAGGTGGATTTCCAAATTCTACATAGTCAACATAGTAGGTTTCTGCATTAGTTGGTGAAGTACCAAAATTGTAGAAAATTGACATTTTGTTGTAGGTACTTGCAAAGTTGATTGCAGGTGTGTTAGCTGCATTTAACGTCATATCGAAGTTTAATGTATCCCATGCGTTTGCAACTGTTGTTAATACTTCAGTTTCAACACTAATGGCAGGATTGTTATAATCCTCAACCTTCAAACGAACAGGAGTTCCAACTGTTGGAGAATAAACAACCGCTCTAATGGTTGTGTTACCCGCAGAGAAAGGAATCGCTGTAGCTAATGAATCGCCAAAGGTAGTTCCTCCCCATGTTTGAGCATTTGCTCCTTTAATTGATTGCAAGACGATGTTCGTTGCGTTGGTAGGGTCAGCTGCTGATGTTGAATTATTTCCACCAAAGTCTGTTACAGAGTAATCTACATTAGCTGTATCGTCCCAAGTAATAGGAAGGGCAATAGGAGCCTTCGCAGGAACTGGAGGAACTGGATTCAACGAAACGTCTTCCACTAAATCTACATAGAATGTGTCCAATACTGTTGGTGATGTACCAAAATTGTAAAAGATGGACATTTTGTTGTAGGTGTTAGCGAAGTTAATCGCAGGTGTTCCACCAACATTCATCGATAAGTTAAAGCTCAACGTATCCCAAACATTTGCAACTGTTGTTAATACTTCAGTTTCAACGGAGATTGCAGGATTAGCTGCATCTTCAACTTTTAATCGAATAGGTGTTCCAACTGATGGTGAATAAACCACAGCTCGAATGGTAGTTGTGTTCGTAGCAAAAGCAATTGGTGATGCAAGTGAATCTCCAAATGTAGTACCCGCCCAAACCTGAGCACCAATACCTTTTTCTGATTGTAATACAGTATTCGATGCATTGGTTGGATCAGCTACTAAGGCTGATACATTACCTCCAAAATCAATAGTACTTAAATCAACAGTCGCTCCGTCATCCCAAGTTATTGGTAAGTTAATAACAGCCTTAGGAGTTTCTCTTACTTCGATGTTATCAAAAGAGAATCCATCAGAAGCCGTTGGACTTGTCGCAGGGAAGTTAT
>CAJQLW010000045.1 GCA_905479325.1 uncultured Flavobacteriales bacterium | reverse complement strand
GAAACCAATGGTGGGATGGAAACAATGCATCAGGAGCAGGTATCTGGGATACTACTTCAAATGTGTTGACAGGAACAGCAGGTTTCTCAAGTGTGAAGTTTAGATTTGCATTCTCTTCAGATGGATCGGTAATACGAGAAGGTTTTGGAGTTGATAACGTTTCTTTAGATGTATTAACATCAGTAGAGAACATCAACGATGCTGTTGCAATACAATTCTCATTGTATCCTAATCCTACTGATGGATTGGTAACATTGAAATTTGACAGTCCAAAACAAGAGAATTACAACATGAGAATTATGAATGTCCAAGGTCAAATGGTTTACGAGCAAAATGTTTCTGTAAAAGGAGCGTACTCTAAACAAATTGATTTAAGTGACTTTTCAAAAGGAATATACTATTTACATCTTCAAACTGAGACTGGATCTCGAGTTGAAAAACTCATCATCCAATAAGCAGGTATTTAAAATTGTGGTTAATAATATTTATTTGCAATAGTTTCTGTTCAAGAGAACAGTAGTATATGAATCCCCTCAAGGTTAAACTTGGGGGGATTTTTTTGTCAAACTTTTTAAATACCAAATAATGTATCGGCCCGGTGTAATTAGTTTCTAGAAATGAAGTGAGTTGAAATAGCCTATCTTGGTTGAAAGGATGTTAGAAGTACTTTCAAGATGACCGTTTAGCACCTTAAAAACAAAGTAAAAAACTTTCTTTGAGTACTGCATTCGATGAAAACAAAGTGTTTCGCTCGAATAGGATAAGGTGTGAAGGGTGTTTCGTGCTACCTGTTTTGAGTAATGAAATCCGCTAACCAATTGCTCAACACTTTACTTCCTTCGTAGTTAAAATGCTCTCCATCTATCCATTTGCTTTTATCATAATAAATCGACTTTGGAGGAATTAACACCTCACCTAATGATTCATAAAACTTCATGTTCAGTGGACGTTGATCTATATTTCCCAGAGAAGGAAGGTAAAGAAAGTAAATTTTAATACCATTACTTTTCGCGAGTTCTGCAATGTTTTTTGCATATGATTCAGGGAAAGAATAATTAATTGTAGTTAAACTGCTTTCTGATTGTTGCTTGTATTTCTTTTGATTGTTCGCAAAGCTTTTGGCTAAAAACAATGAGTCTGCTGTGAAATGAAAGGGAGTATAATTGAAATCCTCTTTGGAGTTAACCGGTGCTGTATATTTATTACTATTCTGTAATTCATTTCTGTTGAAATAAAAACGGTATTTTATGCCGGAGACTAAATCTGAATAGAAATCTAAATTATGCACTGAAAAACTATTGATTAATGCTTTATTGTCTGCAATTAAAGGGAAATCTTTGTGGCTAGCAACTGTTTCATATTCCATAACCTCAAGGAAAATTATTTTCGGTTTTTTTGTTTCAATGAGTTGTTTTGCAACTAAATAATGAATATTTCTTCCTTTGGTACAATAGGCTAAGTTGGCAACTGAAAGGCGATCTACTTTTTTCTCAATAAGGGAATCATTCACCCCACATCCGGTATGTGATGTGCCAATAAATGCCACGTCAATGGGTTTTGTGTTTTCAAAAAGCCGATAATAAATCCAACTAGTATTGCAATCTACATTCTTGTTGAAGTGAAAACCAAATTTTAAGCTATACGGCAATTGAAATAGTACCATAACTCCAATTAGAAGAATGATAGTAAATACAAATATTGGAGTAAGAAATTTTTTCACAATTAGAATTGAAAATAAACAAATTCTTGAGGCTGACTAAAGGTTCCGGCAAAAAGCAGCCAGATGATAAGCAAGCTATAAAGAACGTAATTTAATAATCGGGGTAATTTATTTAATTGGCAGTCGATTGAACTATTTCTAATTTTATAGTCAACAGTGCCAAGAATTACAAGAGATATACCCAAACTAATCATGTGGATTGGTTCTTCGTAGACCGCTTGTAGGTTTGTTAAAAAAGATTCATATATAATCGATGTTAGATGAAGACCTTGTATTAAGGTACTCACGTCTTGTAGGTTTTTAGCTCGAAATAGAAGCAATGCGATAGTAAATGCTAAGAAGGTATAACCTATAGAGACAAGATTCCATAAGCCACGCCAAGGCTTTCTATTAGCCGTACTTAAGAATTTTGGCACATGTGGCTTAATTAAATTTTCAAAAACGAGGAAGGCTCCATGAAGACCTCCCCAAATCACAAAGTTCCAACTAGCACCATGCCATAACCCACTTATTAACATCACTAGAAATAAATTTCTATGCCATTTGAATTCGGTAGATCTGTTCCCGCCTAAGGGAATGTAAATGTAGTCTCTGAACCAGGTCGATAAAGTGATGTGCCATCTTCCCCAAAATTCCTTCATTGACTTTGAAAAGAATGGAGTTTTAAAATTGGTACTTAAGTTAATGTTAAAAAGTTTGGCAGTTCCTATTGCCAGGTCTGAATACCCTGAAAAATCGCAATAAACCTGTACGCTAAAGAAAAGAAGCGCTAAAACAATCTGCCAAGACGAAGCAGAACTAGGATTTTCGTAGACATAATTGACAAGCAAAGCTAGGGTGTCTGCAACCGCTACTTTTTTTAAACAACCCCCATAAAATTAAACGCACTCCAGAGACTCCATTCTTATAAGAGAATGCTCTTTTTCTCAAAAACTGAGGAACAAGATCGGCGGCTCTTTCTATAGGGCCTGCTACCAATTGAGGGAAGAACCCAACAAAAGTGAAAAAAGCTAAAGCAGAATTCGTAGGCTTCATTTTTCCACGATATATATCGATGGTATAGCTCATGGTTTGGAAAGTATAGAAGCTAATCCCGACAGGTAACAATATTTTTAATGTAAACGGGCTAACCGTTATACCAAAAAGTTGAAATAGCTCGTAGAAGCTGTCTGCAAAGAAATTATAGTATTTAAAGAAAACAAGGAGTAGCAAGTTTGTTAGAATACTGGTGAGCAGCCAGTTTTTTCTTTTCTTCTGGTTTTGTTCTTGATAAATTCTTTTACCGATACTAAAATCCACAAATGAGCTGAAAATGATTAAACCTAAAAACCGCCAGTCCCAAGAACCGTAAAAGAAATAACTCGCAAGAAGTAATACTATATTCTGACTTTTCTGAGATTGCCTTACAAGAAGCCAATGTATAAAAAATACGGTGGGCAAGAAAAGAACAAAAGAAATAGAATTAAACAGCATGAACGTAAAACATTAGTCTCATTTTCTTTCAAAATACAGCTTACCCTTTAAACTCTTCTAATTTCATCTCTTTACCATCCCAAACGGCAAATGTATTGTAGTTAATCCATTCGCCAAGGTTAATGTATTTGGATTGATTCCCTACATCAATGTTTAAAGGTAAATGCCTGTGGCCAAATACAAAATAATCTATGTGCTCTTCTTGCAGATGCTCTTTGCAGTATTGAACTAAAAACTCCTTGTCGTCGCCGAGGTATTTTTCATCTTCCCCTCGATTGGCCTTTCGACTTCTTCCACTCCAATAGTCTGCCATTCCAATTCCTAAATTAGGATGTATTCTGGCAAATAGCCATTGGCAAACGGGGTTGGCAAAAACCTTTTTAATAAACTTGTAACCATGGTCACCCGGACCTAAACCATCTCCATGTCCAATAAAAAACGTTTTACTATCAAAGGTTTTTGAGATGGGCTCTCGGTGCATAATTACTCCAAGCTCCTTCGGCAAATAGTCAAACATCCACATGTCGTGGTTGCCAATAAAAACATGAACAGGCGTTCCTGAATCACATATTTCTGCAATTTTTCCTTGTAAGCGAACAAACCCTTTTGGAATGGCTTTTTTGTACTCAAACCAAAAGTCAAATAAATCACCGACCAGGTAAATCTCTTTGGCAGTGTTTTGGATACTCGATAACCAACGAACAATTCGGTCTTCTCGAGTTCTACTTTCTTCGTAGTTTGGAGCTCCCAAATGAAAGTCTGAAGCAAAGTAGATATGTTGTTTCGTGCTGGTCAACTTTAGTTCAGTACTTCGGCCAGTTTTTGATGTAACGCGGGGCCTCTTAAATTTTTACCAATAACCTTGCCTTCAGCATCAATTAAAACAGCAAATGGAATACTAGAAACACCATAGGCTTTGGCTGCAGCAGATTGCCAGAACTTCAAGTCGCTAACGTGAGTCCATGTTAAATTGTCTTGAGCAATGGCATTTACCCAAGCATCTTTTGTTCTGTCTAAGCTTACTCCGTATACAGTAAAACCTTTGTCTTTGTATTTTTGATAAGCTGCTACAACGTTGGGATTTTCTCTTCTGCATGGCTTGCACCAAGATGCCCAAAAGTCAATCAATACAACTTTTCCTTTTAGTGAAGATAAAGCCACCAAATCCCCATTAGGGTCAGGTAAATTAATCTCTGGAACTTCAGAGCCTACAGAAAACTGACTAACTGCCAACGCCTTTGCATGGAAGTTTTTATAAAATGCAGACTGCGCATACTTCTCAGCTAATGCCTTATCTACCTTCAGATAGTAATCCGATTCAGAATCTGGCAACTGTTCAATAATCGCCAAGTTGGCAAACGAACTTGGGTGCTCATCAATCATTGCTTTTAGTCTGTTTATTTTCTCCTTTTCAACTCCCGCAAATCTGGCTCTCAATACCGCTAACATAGAATCTCTTTGTGGTGTGTTGGCATACTGTTGAAATTCCTGCTCTAATCCCTGACTTTGCGCATTGTACTGACCTAATAATTGATTGAGTTTTTGCATTTGGCTTGCATCTACAGAGCCTTCAATACTCATGTCAGCCAATTGATTTACATCGCCTAAAACTTGAATGCTTTCTCCTGCAGCCAAAGGCGTAACCAAAGAAAAGGCATTGCTTAGCGTTACCCTATAAAAGCCTTTCATTTTGGGCTGATAGTCAAATGCAAACGATCCGTCGGCACCTACAATGGCAGTGTCTACAGGACCTGCTTTTGGTTGCAACAAATCAATTAAGTAGAGTTCAGAGCTTGTAAGCCCAGAAATAGTTCCACTTAAAATGGGCTTTGTTTTCTGAGCGGCTTCACTACCGCAGGCTAAAAATAAAATACTTATACAAAAGCTGATTGCTATAAATTTGTTTTTCATACTATTACTATTTTTCTAGTTTTTGTCTCAATAAATTACTAGTTACTTTTGGGTCTGCTTGGCCTTTCGAAGCTTTCATCACTTCGCCCATAAACAAACCTAATAAATTCTTATTGCCTTCTTGGTAAGCTTTCACCTTGTCTGGGAATTTTGACAGTGCTAAATCAATAAAACCTTCAAGGGCTCCGGTATCACTTTCTTGAATCCAGTTGTTTTTGGTTGCAATTTCTTTGGCAGAAAGTTCAGGCTGCTCAATCAATGCTGGAAATACTTTTTGAGTTGCAATCGAGTTGTTAATGTCTCCGCTTTCAATCAACTCAATTAGTTCTGCAATGTGTTTTGGTGTGAGTGGGAAATCTTTAATCTCCAAAGCATATTCGTTGAGATATGATTTAATGGTGCCCATCATCCAATTGGCTGCAGTTTTATAACTTTTGGTCAACTGAATGAGTTCTTCATAGTACAAAGCGAAATGTTTGTCTTCTGTCAATACCTCCGCATCGTAATCTGAAAGGTGTAATTCTTTGGTGTACTTTTCAATTAGTTCATTTGGTAAGGCAGGCAATGTTTCCTTTACAGAAGCAACATAGTTTTCGCCTACAAAAACGGCTTGTAAATCTGGCTCTGGGAAGTATCGATAATCATGGGCCATCTCTTTGCTTCGAAGTGTTCTGGTTTCTCCAGTAACGGCATCAAAACCCATGGTTTCCATCTTTATCTCTCCGCCTGCTTCCAACACTTCAATTTGTCTTTTCGCTTCAAATTCAATTGCTCTGAAAACATTTCGAATGGAGTTCAAGTTTTTTGTCTCAGTTCGTTCTCCAAACTTTTCGGTTCCTTTTAACCTTACAGAAACGTTTGCATCACAGCGCATTGACCCTTCTTCCATGTTACCATCACAAATTTCTAGGTAACGCACCAGTTGGCGTACTTCAGTCAAGTAATCATATGCTTCTTGAGCAGATCGAATGTCTGGTTCTGATACAATTTCCAGTAATGGAACGCCCGCTCTGTTTAAATCAATAAGTGTATGAAATGGATCTAGATCGTGAATACTCTTACCAGAATCCTCTTCCATGTGGATTCGAGTAATGCCTATATCTTTTGTGCCATTTTCTTTTTTGATGGTGATTTTACCTCCGATACAAAGCGGTGTTTTATCTTGTGTAATTTGATACCCTTTCGGTAAATCTGCATAGAAATAATTTTTTCTAGCAAATTGATTTTCATAGGTAATATCAGACCCAACAGCTAAGCCCAGGCGCACCCCGTATTGCAAGGTGTTTTCGTTGAATTTTGGAAGTGTTCCTGGGTGCCCTAAAGTAATTGGGCTAATGTGTGTGTTTGGTAATGCTCCAAATTCTGCCGAATCGGCTGAATAAGCTTTACTTTTGGTTTGTAACTGAGCGTGAATTTCAAGCCCAACAACCATTTCGTATTTGTCGTAAATTTCTTTTGCTAACATCTTGTTCAAAATTACCAATAATCGCTTTGCTTAAGAAGCTAAATGCTTTACCATTTCTTTGAAGAGTATACTGAACTTGGGGCCTGCTTTTGCTGCCACTTCTTGAACTTCTTCGTGAGATATCTCTACAATTTTTCCTTCAACTCCTAGATCAGAAATAACAGATACACCAAAAACTTTCATTCCTCCGTGAATGGCTACAATGGTTTCGGCGGTGGTAGACATGCCTACTGCATCTGCACCAATTATTCTAAAGTATTTGTATTCTGCAGGCGTTTCGTACGTTGGTCCAGGAGTTCCAGCATACACACCGTAATGCAGCCCTAGTTGGAATGTATCATTAATTTCTTTTGATTTTCCAATAAGTGCTTTAGAGTATGGCTCACTCATATCGGGGAAACGAGGACCTAACTCGTCGTAATTTTTTCCCCGCAGTGGGTTGTCAGGGAAAAGATGCAAATGATCAGTTAGTACCATTAAATCACCAATTTCTTGTGCAGGATTCAATCCGCCACTGGCATTAGAAAGCAATAAAGTATCTACACCAAGAGCTCTAAAAACCCTAACAGGAAACGTAGTTTCTTGCAAGCTGTAGCCTTCGTAATAATGAAATCTGCCTTGCAAGGCAATCACCGGGACACCTTCTAATTTCCCTAAAATTAACTTTCCAGAATGGCCTTCAACCGTAGAAACCGGGAAGTTGGGAATCTCGTCATAACTCAGAGTACACTCGGCTTCAATTTCGTCACCAAGGTTGCCAAGTCCTGAACCTAAAATAATTCCAATTTTAAAATTTAAATCGGTTTTGCTTTGAATAAATTCAGCTGATTTTTGAATACGATCTAACATAATTATCTATTTCTTCTGAAAAACTTAACTCTTGATGTTCGTGAAATTTAATTTTTATCGGAATGCTAAATACCGGAATATCATTAAACTGAGAGGCATCGAATTTTACAGCATCTTTTTCAGTAATTACAATTGTTTTTTTCGGACTCAATAGCTTGTCTAGCTGAGTCTTTATGTTTTTATAGTCTTTGGGCTGAAAGAAGTAATGATCTTTGAACGAAAAGCTTTGCACTTCTTTCGAATAGCGTTTTAAATATAAAATCAACGATTCTGGGTTCGCTATGGCGCTTACCAATAAAACACCGCGTGTGCTGAATTTGTCTTTTTGTTCTGAAATGTCAATGGCTGCTTGGTTTAACGGCCTTGCTTTTTTGTAGCTGATGTAGGAGAAGAATACTTTTTGGTAGGGCTGCGGATTTAAACTCTCCGAAATTCTTCTTATTTCTAATGGGGAAAGTACTGCAGGACTTTTTGTAACAACAATTATATCTGCTCTTTTAGCTCCCGATTTCCACTCTCTGAGCCTTCCTGCAGGTAAAATAACGTCATCTTTGTACAATCTACTATAGTCGGTAAGTAGTATGTTTAGCCCTGGTTTAACACTGCGGTGCTGAAAGGCATCATCCAATACAATAATTTGCGGAGGGCGCTCTAGTTGCTGTAGTTTTTTAATGCCTTCTTTGCGTTTTTCTGCAACTGCTATGTACACGTCTTCAAACTTTTGAAACATTTGAAAGGGTTCGTCGCCAATCGTTTTTGCACTATCTTGCTCACTAGCCAGTCGATATCCTTTTGTTTTTCTACCATAACCCCTACTCAAGCTCGCTAATCTAAAACTTTTACGAAGCTGATTAATAATGTATTCGGTATGTGGTGTTTTACCTGTTCCGCCAACACTTAAGTTGCCCACACTAATAACAGGGAATGAATACTCCTCTGAGGAAAATAAGCCGATTCTGAAAAAGAAATTTCTAACAGAAATGGCTAACCCATAAAACAAGGATAATGGCAATAAAAGAAATTTTAAGACGGAATCCACTTTAACTAGGTTTTTTGAGATGCAAATCTCCTTATTTAAGTTAAATTTATGGTTCTAAACAGAGATTATATATGAACATAAAATCAATCATAACCACATTGGAGCAATTGGCTCCACCATCCTTACAAGAATCGTACGACAATTCGGGGTTAATTGTAGGTGACCGAAACGCTGAAGTTACTGCTGCTTTGCTCTGCTTGGATAGTACTGAAGAGGTTATTGATGAAGCAATTCAACGTAATTGTGGTTTGGTAATAGCACATCATCCAATTGTGTTTTCAGGGTTGAAATCTCTAACTGGAAAGAACTACATTGAACGAACTATTTTAAAGGCAATTAAAAACGATATTGCCATTTATGCAATTCATACCAACTTAGACAATGTTAAAAATGGGGTGAATAAAAAAATAGCTGAAAAAATTGGACTAGAGAATCTTCAAATCTTAAGTCCGAAATCTGGCTTACTTCAAAAACTGGTGTTTTTTTGCCCAATTAGCGATTCTGAAAAAGTAAAACAAGCCTTATTTGCGGCAGGTGGGGGGACAATTGGGGAGTATGATTGCTGTAGTTTTTCTGTTGAGGGCAGTGGAACTTTTAGGGCAGGAGCAAACACTAACCCATATGTTGGGTCGAAGAGAGAGCTGCACTCAGAAAAAGAACATCGAGTTGAATTGATCTTTCCAGATTATTTAAAGGGTAATTTATTGAGCGCGTTAAAATCAACTCATCCATACGAGGAAGTAGCATTTGATATTTACAATTTACAAAATAAATGGAACGATGTAGGCAGTGGTATGATTGGAGAATTGCCAGAACCTATGCCCACACTTGACTTTTTAGATGATTTGAAAAATAATATTGGAACAGCCTGTGTGAGGCATACCAAGGTGATTAAGGAAAAGGTAAAAAAGGTTGCAATTTGCGGTGGTTCAGGTAGTTTTTTGCTAAACGCTGCAATAGCTAAAAAGGCAGATGTTTTTATTACCGGGGACTATAAATACCACCAGTTTTTTGACGCCGATGGAAAAATAGTGATTGCCGATGTAGGACATTTTGAAAGTGAACAACATACACCTGAGTTGATACTAGAGTATTTTCAAGAAAAAATACCTAATTTTGCAGCCTATTTGTCGAAAGTAAACACAAACCCTATTAATTATAGATAGCATGGCTAAAAAAGCTAATAGTGAAGCAACAGTTGAGCAACGATTACAAGCATTGTATGATTTGCAGGTAATTGACTCAAAAATTGATAAAATCAGAACCATCAGAGGTGAATTGCCTTTAGAAGTTCAAGATTTAGAAGATGAGGTTGCAGGATTAGAAACTAGAACGCAAAAAGCTGCTGATGGGATCAAAGCTTTAGAAGATGATATTTCTGCAAGGAAAATTCAGATCAAAGAGTCCCAAGCTGCAATTGCAAAATACAAGGAACAACAAAACAATGTTAGAAATAACAGAGAATACGATTCGCTAACAAAAGAGATTGAATTCCAAGAGTTGGAAATTCAGTTGGCTGAAAAGAGAATCAAAGAGTTTCAGTTGGGAATTGAGAACAAGAAAGAGGCGAACGCATCTGCTGTTGAGAAATTAGCTCAAACGAAAGCAGAGTGGGAACACAAGAAAAATGAGTTGGAAGAGATCATTGCTGAAACTGAAAAGGAAGAGCAAGACCTTTCAAAGCAGTCTGCTAAGGCGGAAGAACTTATTGAAGCAAGACTTTTAACTGCCTACAAAAGAATTAGAGATAACGCACGAAATGGTTTAGCCGTTGTTCCAGTATTGAGAAATGCTTGTGGCGGTTGTTTCAACAAAATTCCACCACAACGTCAGTTAGACATTAACATGCACAAAAAAGTAATTGTTTGTGAGCACTGTGGTAGAGTTTTAATTGACCCTGCAATGGCCGGTATTGAAGAGGTTGTTGAAGAAAAGCCAAAAAGAAGAACAAGAGCTACCAAAAGCTAAGGTTAAGATATAATTTCATTAAAAAAGGGACTCAAATGAGTCCCTTTTTTTGTGGAAAAAATCAATTGCCCGTAGAACTTCAAAAGGTTAAATTTGTCAACCTATTTTATAAAATAGTTCTATGGAAAATCAAACTCCTTATAAGCCTAAAAACAAAATAAGAATTGTAACTGCAGCCTCACTTTTCGACGGCCATGATGCGGCGATTAATGTGATGCGGAGAATTATTCAATCTACAGGCGTAGAAGTAATTCACTTGGGACACGACAGAAGCGTTCAAGAAGTAGTAGAAACGGCTATTCAAGAAGATGCAAACGCCATCGCTATGACTTCCTACCAAGGCGGGCACAACGAATACTTCAAGTACATGAAAGATTTGTTGGTTGAAAATGGAGCAGGTCACATTAAGATTTTTGGCGGCGGCGGCGGAGTTATTCTCCCTGAAGAGATTAAAGAGTTGCACGATTACGGTATTACAAGAATCTACTCTCCTGACGATGGAAGAGAGCTTGGCTTGCAAGGAATGATTAACGATTTGGTGGAACGTTCGGATTACCCAACAGGAGCAAATCTTAATGGAGAAATTGACCGCATTGTTTCAAAAGACAATACCTCTATAGCGAGATTAATTTCAGGAGCGGAAAACTTTCCGGAAGAATCGGCAAGTATTTTGGCAGAAGTTCATAAAATGGCTGAAAAAGTTGAGACGCCTGTATTGGGAATTACTGGAACAGGTGGCGCAGGTAAGTCTTCATTAGTAGATGAATTGGTTCGTCGATTTTTAATTGACTTTGAAGATAAAACCATTGGAATTATTTCAGTTGACCCTTCAAAAAGAAAAACTGGAGGAGCGCTTTTAGGTGATAGAATTCGGATGAATTCCATTAAAAATGAAAGAGTATACATGCGTTCGTTGGCAACTCGTCAATCGAATTTAGCCTTATCTAAGCATGTAGCAGAGGCTGTTTCTATTTTAAAAGCTGCACAATTTGACTTAATTATACTAGAAACTTCAGGCATTGGGCAATCTGACACTGAAATTACAGAACACTCTGACATGAGTTTGTACGTGATGACTCCTGAATTTGGTGCAGCCACTCAATTGGAGAAAATTGACATGTTAGATTTTGCTGATATTATCGCCATCAACAAATTCGACAAACGAGGTTCGCTCGACGCGTTGAGAGATGTGAAAAAGCAATACCAAAGAAACCATTTGCTTTGGGATGCGAAAGATGAGGAATTACCTGTTTATGGAACGATTGCTTCTCAGTTTAATGATCCTGGTATGAATCGCTTGTACAAGCGAATAATGGAGATTTTAGTTGAAAAAACGGGAACAACCTTGGAGTCTACTTTTGAAATTTCTGATGAAATGTCAGAGAAGATTTTTGTTATTCCACCAAGTAGAACCCGTTACTTAGCTGAAATAGCAGAGAACAACAGAAGTTACGATGCTTGGGCCACAAGTCAATCTCAAGTAGCCCAAAAACTATATGGTATTCAAAAGTCGATTGAGAGTATAAAAGAACTTGAAATAGACGATAAGGACAGATTAATCAAGGGACTTGAAGAGACGTATGAAAAAATGAGCCTTGAGTTAGATCCTAAGAATCTAAAATTGATTAACGATTGGGCTGAAGTTCAAGAAAAATATAAAAATCCTGTGTACAGCTTTAAGGTTCGAGACAAGGAGATTAAAATGGAGACACATACAGAGTCTCTATCACACTCACAAATTCCCAAAGTAGCACTGCCAAAATACGAAGCTTGGGGCGATTTGTTAAAGTGGAACTTACAAGAGAATGTACCAGGAGAATTTCCTTATACATCAGGTCTTTTCCCGTTTAAACGAAAAGGGGAAGACCCGACTAGAATGTTTGCAGGAGAAGGTGGACCGGAAAGAACAAACAGAAGGTTTCATTATGTTTCTTTAGGTATGTCGGCAAAGCGTTTGTCAACCGCTTTTGATTCAGTTACACTTTACGGACAAGACCCTGCTATTCGGCCTGATATTTATGGAAAAATTGGAAATGCAGGTGTTTCAATTTGTTGTTTAGACGATGCGAAGAAATTGTATTCTGGTTTCGATTTGGCACACAGCATGACTTCTGTTTCAATGACCATAAATGGTCCGGCAGCTATGTTACTAGGTTTTTTTATGAATGCTGCAATTGACCAGCAATGTGAATTATACATCAAAGAGAAGGGCTTAGAAAAAGAAGTTGAGGCTAAGATTGCTGACATATATAAAAAGAAAGGAGTTGAAAGACCTTCGTACCAAGGCCCACTTCCAAAAGGAAACGATGGCTTAGGTTTAATGCTTTTAGGAGTAACAGGCGATCAGGTATTAGAAGCTACTGTATATGAAGGAATAAAGAAGAACACCATGGGGATTGTCCGTGGAACTGTACAAGCAGATATTTTAAAAGAAGATCAGGCTCAGAATACCTGCATTTTCTCTACAGAGTTTGCCTTGAGGTTGATGGGAGATGTTCAGGAATATTTTATTGAGAATTCAGTAAGGAATTTCTATTCCGTTTCTATTTCAGGTTACCACATTGCAGAAGCAGGAGCAAACCCAATTACACAGTTAGCGTTTACCCTGGCAAATGGCTTCACTTACGTTGAATATTACTTAAGCAGAGGGATGGACATTGATAAATTTGGTCCGAACTTATCGTTTTTCTTCTCCAACGGAATTGATCCGGAATACGCTGTTATTGGAAGGGTGGCACGTAAAATTTGGTCAAAGGCAATGAAGTTGAAGTATGGGGCAAATTCAAGAGCTCAAATGTTGAAGTATCACATTCAAACTTCTGGACGTTCATTGCATGCTCAAGAAATTGATTTCAATGATATTCGAACAACCTTGCAGGCACTTTATGCCATTCACGATAACTGCAATTCGTTGCATACCAATGCGTACGATGAAGCAATTACAACTCCTACGGAAGAGTCAGTAAGAAGAGCGATGGCGATTCAATTAATTATTAATAGAGAACTAGGTTTAGCGAAGAACGAAAACCCGATTCAAGGTTCGTTCATAATTGAAGAATTGACCGATTTAGTGGAAGATGCGGTTCTATTAGAATTTGACAGAATTACCGAGAGAGGCGGTGTGCTTGGTGCGATGGAAACCATGTATCAAAGAAGCAAAATACAAGAGGAAAGTTTGTATTACGAAGGTTTAAAACACAGTGGGGAGTTTCCAATCATTGGCGTAAACACTTTCTTAAGTTCGAAAGGTTCTCCTACAGTAACTCCAGGAGAAGTAATTAGAGCAACAAACGAAGAGAAAGAGTATCAAATTGGTATGTTAGAATACCTTCAAAAAGGCAATGAAGCACAAGCGTCAGAACTGTTGAGAAGTGTTCAAACTGCTGCCATTCACAATGAGAATTTATTTGCGGCCTTAATGGAAGCAACCAAATATTGTTCTTTGGGGCAAATCACTGACGCAATGTTTGAAGTTGGTGGTCAGTATAGAAGAAATATGTAAGCATGAGAAAAGTATTTTTAGCAGTTACCATAGTAGCAATGAGCTCAGCTTGTTCCTTCTCGTCAGATAACAATGTCGCCATAGAGGAACCAAAAGTTGAATTCACAGATGCTGAAAAACTTGTAGCCGAGATCGAAAAAACACATAAAAAAGAGGTGTTTGAGCAAAACGAAGTTGTTCAGTTCGATTTGCAATTAAACTTCGGAGGGAAAGAGCGTTTTAACGGCAGAGTTTATGTTATGATCAGCGGAGCCAAAATTAAAATGGAGGACGATAGTACGTTGATGTTTTGGAACGGTGAAAAAGCAATGGTTCTTCCAAGCACTGAAAACAATGAGAAAGCGCGTTTTGATTTATTGACTTGGTCTTATTTTTTTACAGCTCCTTATAAATTGAGTGACCCGGGAACCAACCACCAATTCTTGGATTCATCGTTTTTAGGTGGAGCAGAATACGATGCTAATAAGTTAACTTTTGACCAAGGAACAGGAGACACTCCTGAGGATTGGTACATTGTATATAAGGATAAAAATTCTGGACTGTTAGCGGCTATGGCCTACATTGTAACTAGTGGCGGAGCAACACTTGAAGAAGCGGAGAAAGATCCACATGTGATCACCTATGAGGCTTATACAGATATTGGTGGAATTCCCTTTGCAACGCAATGGCATTTTTGGACCTGGAATGAAAGCGGAGAGATGCATAAGCTGTTAGGCAATGCAACTATCGGTAACATAGAATTTACAAAAAAAGCGGGAGACTTATTCAGTCTCACCGCTTCCTAAAATCATTTATTGCTGTTTGTGATTAATCTAATCCGAGCATTCCATTCATGAGATCTTCATCGGCAGGTTCATCGCAAAACCAAATTCCAAATAAGGCTTTTTTAAAGTCAAACAATGGAATGGTTTTAATTTTCTCACCGTTTTTGTAAACCTCTGTTCCAGTGTTTTTGGTATATGCAATCACAAAGTGATCCCCAATTTTAATCTCATCTTTAAAAGATGATTTAAATAATTCAATTTTTGCTTTGTAGGGGCCTAAATTATTCTTTGTTGAGTGCACAAAACCTTCATCAATGGCCGCTATCATCTTTTCAGATGTAATGAAACTAGAGACTATGTCTAACGTAATCGCCATGTTTTCATTTCCATTCACTACCGCCTTTCTGTCGCTCGTTTTGGTGGTTACATATAAAGCTCCTACGTAAAGATCTAGAAATATTTTTTCTCGAAGGCCTGAACCATTAAACGTTAAGATGTTCGAGTTTATTTCTATTGTTTTAGCCGGCGTTACTCCAGAAATCTCCGTTTGGGCAAAACTGAAGTGTGAGCCAATAAACAATGTTGCTGCAAGAATGAGTATCTTCATTTAAATAGTTTTTTCGAAGGTAGGATTTTTATAGTAGATCCAATAAGTGTACCAGAATTAGATTTCAAACTGTTATTTTTGTTTTTTTAGAATGACTCAGTTGAGGAAAATCTCTCAAGAGTTCTTATTGTAACTGTATAAATTAATTCATGATTAACCATAAAAAGGTCGTAGTAGTAATGCCAGCCTATAATGCTTCTAAAACCTTAGAGCAAACCTACGCTGAGATTCCATTCGATATAGTTGACGATGTTGTTGTGGTAGATGATTGCAGTCACGATGATACAGCGGAAAAAGCCAGGTCCTTAGGCATTCAGCATGTGATTCGACATGAAAAGAATATGGGGTACGGAGGAAATCAAAAAACGTGCTATGATTTTGCTTTAACAATTGGAGCGGACATAGTTATTATGGTTCATCCAGATTACCAGTATACTCCGAAGTTAATTCCAAGTATATGTTACCTGATTGCTAACGATGTTTTTCAGGTAGTATTAGGTTCTAGAATTCTTGGAACAGGAGCGCTAAAAGGCGGAATGCCAAAACATAAATACATTGCCAACAGAATTTTAACCTTCATTCAAAATATTCTTACAGGAGCTAAGCTTTCTGAGTATCACACCGGTTACCGAGCTTTTTCAAAAGCTGCGGTACAATCTATAAACTACCAAGAGAACTCGGACAATTTTGTTTTTGATAACCAAATGTTGTCTCAGTTAATTTTTAAAGGCTACGAAATAGGAGAGGTTAGTTGTCCAACAAAATATTTCGATGAAGCTTCCTCCATTAATTTAAAAGATAGCGCCGTATATGGGTTAGGAGTACTCAAAGTTTCGGTACAACACCGACTTCAAAAATGGGGCGTTTTAAACCTCCAGCGTTATCATTAATGGCAAAACTTCCATGTCTTTTGTGTAATTCAGTTTCTTGGGAAAGAGAATTTGAGATTCAAGATATCTTTGATGAGCAATATCTGTTTGGCTACTGCTCAAGTTGTCAGGTTTTTTCTTTAAATCCTTTTCCGTCTACTAGGCAACTTAAACAAGCTTATGATGAGAGCTATTATGGCGTAGGTGAAAAAAAATTTAACCCGCTTGTGGAGCGAGTTATTGACTGGTTTAGAGCTAAAAATGCAGCTAATTTTTCAAAAGGAATACCGGACAATGCTTGTGTGTTAGACATAGGTTGCGGGAACGGTAGCTTTTTAAATGCGCTTTCGAAGAAAGGCAATTTTGAATTACATGGAATTGAACCTAAGGGAAAGTCGGGTGATAGAGCAGAAGAATACAGGCAAATAGAACTGCATAGAGGTTACCTAGAGGCGGGAACATACCAGCCAAATAAATTTGACGCGATTGTTTTGACCCATGTTTTTGAGCACCTACCAAAGCCTTTCGAGACGCTACAAATTATTCGAAAAATTGCAAGGCAAAATGCCCTTCTTCAGATAGAAATTCCAAACATAAATAGTTGGCAGTATAAAATATTCAAAAGTAAATGGTTGCATCTTGATCCTCCTCGGCATTTGAATATGTTTCCACCGAAAGTGTTAATTGCCCATCTAGAAAAGGAGGGTTGGAAGTTGGTGGATGAGTCTTATTTCTCTCCACAATTCAGTCCCTTTGGTGTGCAACAGAGTATATTAAATATGGTTTGTAAGAAACGTGAGGTTTTATACGAACACCTGAAGAATAATACTGATTATATAAGCTCGTACAGCGGGTTTCCTATTTTACTTCAAAAGTTATTTCATTGGCTGAGTTTTCCGCTTTTTGTTGCCACAGATCTTCTTGCTTCAATTGTAAAAAAGGGTGGTACTGTGAAATTGAAATTTCGAAAACTTTAAATTTCCAAACACTTAACGTTTGAGGTTTGGAATTGGAGTATCGAAAAATTAACTTTGCCATCCATTATTTAAAAGAAAACTATGTCAAACGCAGTATTTAATCCTCCAGTAGCGATTAACGAACCAATATTATCTTACGCACCCGGAACTCCTGAGAGAGAAGAACTACAAAAGACTGTAGCAGCTTTTAGAGCTCAACAAATGGATATTCCGATGTTTATTAACGGAAAGGAAATAAGAACAGGAAATGCAGTAACAATGCATCCCCCATACGATCATAAACACAAGTTAGGTCAGTTTCACATGGGTGATGCTTCTCATGTAAACGATGCAATTGAGGCAGCTTTAGCTGCTCGTCAAGCATGGGCTGATTTACCTTGGGAGCAAAGGGCTTCTGTATTTTTAAAAGCAGCTGAGTTAGCAGCTGGTCCATACCGTCAAAAGTTGAATGCTGCCACCATGCTAGCGCAATCAAAAAATGCTTTTCAAGCGGAAATTGACGCTGCCTGCGAATACATTGATTTTTTACGTTTCAATGTAGAGTTTATGAGAAGAATTTATTCTGAGCAACCAGAATCTTCAGACGGAATATGGAACAGATTAGAATACCGACCATTGGAAGGGTTTATTTTTGCCATTACTCCGTTTAACTTTACAGCTATAGCCGGTAACTTGTGCGCGTCTCCTGCTATGATGGGAAATGTAGTGGTTTGGAAACCAGCTGAAACACAGGTTTATTCTGCTTGGGTGCTGATGGAAATATTTAGAGAGGCAGGTCTGCCTGACGGTGTAATTAACTTGGTTTATGCTGATGGTCCGGCAGCCGGAGATGTTGTTTTCAACCATCCAGACTTTGCAGGTTTGCACTTTACCGGTTCTACTGGTGTTTTCCAACATTTATGGAAAACAATAGGGATGAACATCCAAAAATACAAGTCATATCCTAGAATTGTTGGAGAAACAGGAGGGAAAGATTTTATCGTAGCTCATCAATCAGCCAATGCGAAAGAAGTGGCAACGTCAATCACAAGAGGAGCGTTTGAATTTCAAGGACAAAAATGTTCTGCAGCAAGTAGAGCTTACATTCCTGCATCCATGTGGGAAGCGGTAAAAGGGTTTGTTTTGGAAGACTTAAAGTCAATTAAAATGGGTTCGCCAGAAGATTTTAGCAACTTCGTGAACGCGGTAATCGACGAGAGAGCATTTGATAAAATTGCAGGATTTATTGACAATGCAAAAGCCGCTAGTGATGCAGAAGTTATTGCAGGAGGTGGTTACGATAAATCAGTAGGTTATTTTATTGAGCCTACCGTTATACTTGCCAGCAATCCAAAATACACTACTATGTGTGATGAGATTTTTGGACCTGTCATTACAATTTACGTCTACGACGATGCAGATTTTGAGGCAACATTAAAATTGGTTGATGATAATTCCTACGCTTTAACAGGGGCTATTTTTGCGAAAGACAGACATGTAGTTACACACATGTGCAAAGTATTGGAGAATGCTGCGGGAAACTTCTACATCAACGATAAACCAACCGGAGCTGTAGTAGGTCAGCAACCTTTTGGCGGTGCTAGAAAATCTGGTTCAAACGACAAAGCAGGAGCTATGCAGAATCTAATGCGTTGGGTTTCTGCCAGAACAATGAAAGAGACTTTTGTTCCTGCAACTGATTATAGGTATCCATTTTTGGGATAAAATCTCAGAATACAGTTAAACTAACAATCGCCTGTTGATGCAATCAACAGGCGATTTTATTTTAGTACAATTCCATTCGTCATCTTTACAACATGAATCTAAGTCAGGTAAAAATTCCTTCTTTTTTAAAAAATAAATACGCACTCACTGCTGCGATCTTCTTGATTTGGATCTCATTCTTCGATGAAAACAATTTGATCACACAGTATCAGTACCATGCAGAATTGAGCAAATTGCAAGATGAAGAAGTGTTTTACAAGGAAGAGCTACTTAAAATTCAAAAAAGTTTAAAAGAGCTGCAAACCAATCCCAAGACCTTAGAAAAATTTGCACGTGAAAACTACCTTATGAAAAAAGACGATGAGGAACTTTTCGTAATCGTTGAGGTGGAGGATTAATTTATTTCGCCGGCAATACCTTGGTTGAAACTTCTCCAAAACCAACTCTCATTCCATCTTTCTCACAAAAACCTTTCATAATTACGGTGTCGTGATCTTGAATAAACTTGCGTTCTACACCGTTCTTTAACTGCACAGCACGACTTCCTTTCCAAGATAACTCTAGCATAGAACCGTATGAATCTTTTGTTGGTCCGCTAATTGTTCCTGAAGCATACAGGTCTCCCGCATGAATGTCGCAACCATTAATAGTGTGGTGAGCTAGTTGCTGATTTTGATTCCAATACATGTGCTTGTAATTCGATTTACACACGGTACTAGCGTCAGCTCCATCAGGTTGAATGAGTACTTCTAAGTTAATGTCGATGTTTTTTTCGCCGCTGTACTCTAAGTATGGAAATACTGCAGGGTCTTGTTTTGGGCCTGCTACTCTAAACGGCTCTAAAGCATCTAGCGTAACAATCCATGCCGACATAGAAGAGGCAAAGTTTTTTGCCAAAAAGGGACCTAGTGGCACGTATTCCCATTTTTGAATGTCTCTTGCAGACCAGTCGTTAAATAAAACCATTCCAAAAATATAGTCGTCTGCTTCGGCAGTTGAAATACTATATCCTAGAGGTTTACCATCGTAGGTAATAAAGCCCATTTCTAATTCAAAATCCAATAATTTACACGGACCAAAAACAGGGGGTTCATCGTCATTCGGTTTTTGTTGTCCTTTTGGGCGATGAATTTCTTGTCCCGAAAGAATGATCGACGAAGAGCGACCATGATAACCCACTGGAATGTATTTCCAGTTGGGCAATAGAGCGTTGTTAGGGTCTCTAAACATAGTGCCAACGTTCGTTGCGTGCTCAATGCTAGAGTAAAAATCAGTGTAATCTCCAATTTCTACAGGCATTTCCATCTGCACGTCTTCTATAGCAATCAAACAACTTTCAGCTTGTGGCTGAAATGATGTGTCACTATAAATTGCTTGAATTCTGTTTCTTAAGTTTCGTGTACCCAGTTTCCCCTTTTTCATTAGAGGGTTAAGCTTTGTTGCCTCAAAATCAGATTTTTCAAAACCTAAATCATCCAAGAGCTCAATTTCAAATAATCGAGACAAATCAATTGCAAAATTGCCAAGTCTGCTCGCTACTTTTGTTTGATTGTTTACGGTTATGATTCCAAAAGGAATGTTGTAAATGCTAAAGTCTGAAGAAGAATCTATGTTAATCCAAGATTGTATGTTGTTGCTCATAGTAAAGAGTAGTTGTAGTTTGTCTAATATTAAAAAAGTAAAGGTAATGGATTCAAAATTTCTTCATTCAAATCTGCAACGAAAATTGTTTTTTTTTCGTCAACTGTAAAGAATTGTCATGTTAAGCTCTTTCATTTAATCTGCTTTGGTTAAATTAGCCAGCTTAATTTACTGTGACACTAGTCTAGAAACTTATGAAAAAAATACTTTACTCGATTGTTTTAGGTTCATTCTTGTTAATTGGTGGGACTACTGCCAATGCTCAAACTTCCGGTATTTCAGATATTTTCTGTGAAGATTTTGATTCTACTATAACGCAATGGAAAATGAGAACGGGTTCTTTTGGTACGATTAATCGTACTCCTTGGTTTAGAGTCACTGATGTTACACAGAACAATAGCCTAGGTGCTGCTGCAGATACTGTTTCTCCAAGAAATTCATCTTTTTTAGAAACGCCTAAGATTTATGTGGGTGGCTTTACGTCAGTAAACCTTTCGTTCGATCACATTTGTTATATAGAAGATTTGGATGATGCTCAGGTTCAGTTTCGTTACGATGGCATTCCGTGGACCGATATTCCTTTGGCAAACTACAACGGTCCTTCAAGGTACGATCAATCCATTCCAGGAGTTCCGATACCGGGTAAATTGAAGTTTAATAAGTCTTCTCAACCTCCGGGTGTATGGCAAGGAACAGATTCTACCTATGTTTGGGATGCTATAAATTCGGTATCCGCATGGGTTCGAGAAGATTTTAATGTTTCGTCAATTGTTGCAGCTATGCCAGCCAGTGCAAACGATTCGATTCAGTTTAGATTAATTTATGAGGATGATCCAAGTTCAGTGCAAGGTAGAGTAGGTACTCACATCTGGTACGTCGATGACTTTTGTGTGCAGGCAGGGAACTGTGATTTAGTGCCACCAATCATCGCATTAACAGACCCTCCAATTAACTACCCTAACCGTTATGAGGGTCGTGTGTATTTGAATGGTCCTTGGATTTTTGAAGGAGTAGTTACAGATAATAGAGGTCAGGTAGAGGAAGTGTATATACCGTATTGGGTTCTTCGGCCAAATTTAACCGGCACCATGGATACAATTATTGTGGATACCATCGTTACAAATAGATTGCCAGGTAACAACTTTAGAGGCTCTATAGAACGTTTGTTGCCAAATGGAGACTCGATTGTTCCTAATGATTCTGTTCTTTGGAAATTTGAGGCCAAGGATGGGAGTGCTTGTGAGAACATTGCACAAGACCCTCCAAGGCGGGGTAGCTTATCACGTTTCTTGGTAAAGCCATCGGCTCCCCCGTCTTGTAGAGATCAAGACATCTTATACCAATATCCATATTATGAAGACTTTGAAGGACAGCCCTTCAAGCGATCTACGACCGTGATTGGAGATGGATGGGCCAATGTTACTGGAGATTTTCACAACTGGTGGGTTGAAAATCAGCCATCATCCCCTCAAGGACAATATAGAATTTTGACCGACCACCCGGGTGGAGGAAACTATTTATACGTAGAGTCATCTAAATTGAATGGAGGTAACTACAAAGATAGTTCGGCGTTCTTGCTTTCACCTTGTTTTGATTTAACAGAACTGGCAAATGGTTTGGTTCGATTTTATGCAAATACAAATACACCTTCAATCAACGATTCTATTCGAGTAGATATTTTTGATCCTTCGCCATTGCCAGGATTTCCATCGGGTCGTTTTGTTCGAAACATTATTCCTGCGATAAAGGGAAATAGAGGAAATAACTGGTTGCCTTACGAATTCTCAACATTCCCCTACCGAAATTACATTACACAAATTAGATTTGTAGGAACGCCTTCGGAAA
The DNA here is from genome assembly GCA_905479325.1 of uncultured Flavobacteriales bacterium. Lineage (GTDB taxonomy): Bacteria > Bacteroidota > Bacteroidia > Flavobacteriales_E > Vicingaceae > NORP294. Next base: position 23,064 of record CAJQLW010000045.1, on the reverse strand, counting down.
ATAGTGGTTTGTCAGACATGGCCATCGACTCATTTAAGATAATTCCTGCGGCTCTTGTTGACATTAGAATTAACTCCGTGGTTGTAGAACCTTTTCTTCCGAGTCAGGGCAATGCTCCTGAGCAGGAAATGGTGGTTAACGTACAAAACTTAGGGGTTGATACAGCGACTAATTTTACAATGAGCTATGAATTGTATCAAAATGGAACTTTACTGGAATCAGTATATGATTACCAACCTTCAGCCTCATTAGTGCCCGGAGAGAATAAAGAAGTATCTTTTGGTTTAGGAAATACTTACGAAGTACCTCTTGGTCAATTTGTAATCAAGGTTTGGGTAGATTATACCGGAGATCAGGTTCCTCCAAACGATACTACCTTGACCAATGCGAGAGGTCTGTTTTACAAAGATGGAAACAAATACATGGACAACTTTGATGGAGATACCCTTTGGACGATCTTAGTAGAAGATGACTCCCTTACGAATAACTGGGAATTAGGGACTCCAAATTATGATTTTACTACTGGGGCGTATTCTAATAGTAACGCGTGGGATATTCTTTTAAGTAGAGGGTATACAGGAACAGGGCAAACAACCTCTTTACTAACTCCGTTCTTCGACTTTTCAACAGTTGATGATGCTATTATTTCATTCATCAACAACAGAGATATTAACTTACAAAGAGATGGTGTTTTCATTGAATATTCATTCAATAGAGGTGTAACGTGGGATTCACTCAGTGGACTTGGTGATCCAGGCAGAATCAAATGGTATAATTCCTTCTTAGCTGCTGGTGGTTTTGGTGGTGCTCCTGTGTTTTCAGGTAACACATATTGTGTCGGGAATACATGGGCAGGTTACTTAGAGAGTGAATTGCAATTGCCATCCTTTTTCAACAATCAACCGGAAGTATTACTCCGATTTAACTTCTTTGCCGAAGTAGGTGGAAGAGGGAATGACGGTATGTCAATTGAGAACTTCTTAGTTTACGATCCAGACCCGCTTGATTTGCAAGTGCAACATTATGTTAGCCCTAATTCAAGATGTGATTTACAGGCAGATCAAAAGATTAAAACAGTCATCAAAAACAGAGGATTGAATCAAGTTACTTCCTTCTCTATGGAGTATACTGTAACAAAACCCGACGGGACAGTTGAGGTAAAAACAGATGTAATTCCAAGAACTATAAATCACAGAGATACGATTCACGTAACATCTCAGTCGACTTTTGACATGTTTGGATATGGTGATTACAGAGTTCAGGTAAAAGCAATTCTGCCAAACGATTTTTGTTCAATTAACGATACTCTAATTCGAACCATTGAAAATGTTGAAGGCTGTAGTTTACTTTTTAAAATAGAGACTTCTGATGTTGACAATGAACAACTTCCTTGTGATACATCTGTTTGGAAGTTTAACTATTCATCAGATAATGGTAGAAGATATCAGATTGCGCAAGCTTATAACGATCCAAGAAATCTAATTAATCTTCCTACGGGAGTAATCAATCAAAAAATTGAAAACTTATTTGTTTGTATGAGAGGTGATTCGGATGTTGAATTTAGACTAGATGACAAAGATAGTCTCATATCCAATTACTCGTTTATTGCTTATAACGGCGAGAATGATACCATCTTGTACAGAGAGGTTCTCGGTGGTCCAGATTCGCCAATACAACGTTTTAGGTGGGTTTGTCCGCCGGAAAGGTCTGCAACTCCTTTGCGAATAATTTTAGATAACGATAAGGTACAGATACCAATTGAAAAGAAGTATGATGTCGGTATTCAGGTATTAAATAACGGATTAGATAGTTTAGATAATTTCAGACTTTTCTTCCAGGTAGATCAGCAGCCTGCGATAGAAACATTCAGAGATCATCCGTTCCCGTTTGATTTGAATTACAACAAATCAAGAACCTATGCGCTTCCAGATTCTATTCTATTAACGGAAGGCAGACACACCTTGAAAACATGGACTACATTGCCGAATAACCAACAAGATTTAAGAGTATCGGATGATACCTTGGAGATGGAGTTTGTAGTGATGACAACTGTTCCTAGTTCTATGTTTGGTTCTTCTAGCGACCCGAACGACCCAATGGCGTCTGATGCATATTGTGTGACTTTTGATGACCCATCGGAAATTCCTTGGATCTCTGCAAATCCTTATACTTTATCTCAATTAAACAGAGTGTTTGAATTAGGTACACCATCAACAGCGAATATTAGCGGAGCTAATAGTGGCACAGGAGCATGGACGACTAGATTAAATGAGAATTATCAAAATAATGAAGAAGCGATGTTATTGTCTCCTTTCTTCCCTGTTATTAAAGACTCTTGCTATAAGGTAAGCTTTAAACATAATTACTATATCGTTGATTCAATTCATGATGGAGGTACAGTGAGAATGCTGAATTCTAATGATATAAATGAGTATTCAGATAGATTCTGGGATCAAGTTGGAAGTGTTACAATTAACGATACCATTTCGTTAAATCCACTTGTAATTGACACCAAAGTTGTTACTCCTTTGGGTGATACTATTTTTACAGAGCAAAATGGATGGTATAAGACACGTCACATATTATCTATTCCTGATAATACCAAGAATAGCGGTTGGACAGGAACTTCAAATGGATGGGTTACTGCGGAAAGTGTTCTGAGACCAACAAAGTCATTTAACACAGCTTTAATGTGGCGGTTTGAATCAGATGGTTCTACAGTAAGCGATGGATGGGCAATAGATGATTTTTGTATTGAGCAATTACCACTTTCTGCGTGTTACCCAGTATCGGTTGACGAAAATGCAATTGATGTAACTGCAATGTATTTAGGCCAAAATATTCCAAACCCTGCATCAGGTAATACAGTGATTCCATTTTACTTGCCAGAATCAGGTAATGTTACCTTTACTGTTATTAACCTTTTAGGGCAGCCAGTTTACAACGAGTCTCAATTTAGACCAAAAGGCGATGGCCTTATTGAGTTAGAGACTCAAAATATTTCTGAAGGAATTTATTATTATACAATGATTCTAAACGGTAATGCATCGACCAAAAAAATGGTGATAACAAAATAAAATTTATAGGGACTCCTAATAGGGTCCCTCTTTAATACTTAAATTATGAGAAAATACCTACTAATCGTTTTATTGATGGGAGCGCTATCAGCGAGCTCTCAAACGGTTCTGTTTTCTGAAGATTTTGAATCTGCAACAGTTTCAATGGTGGATAACTCAACAGGCACTGCGAGTTGGGCAATTACTTCTAGATTGCAAAGCGGAGGTCTAAATTCAGACTCTGCTAAAGTAGTTCAAGGAGACACCTTAATTTTAGAATCAAACTCGTTTAGCACAATGGGTTTTTCATTTGTTACATTATATTTTAGTCAAATATGTAAAATTGATTTTTTTGATCGAGCTACTGTTCAATATTCAACTAATAACGGAACAACATGGAATAACTTAACCGCTACTGATTATTTGGGTAGTGGGTTTTTGAATGGAAATGCATTTTCTTCGGTGAGTTATCCTATTTGGGATATTGCCAATGCAGCGGCAGTTCCTGCAAATACTTGGTGGCAAAATGAAAGTTTTGATTTAAGTGCTGCCGGAGGTCAAATGCAAGTTAAGGTTCGATTTATTTTAATAGATGCTGACAACAATGGATCTCGAGGGAATTATGGTTGGTTAATCGATGATATTGAGGTACAGGGTTCTCCATGTGAAGTAGTGCCGCCAACAATAACACAAACAGGTACAATTTACCAAGGAGCAGTATTTGGAACTGGTCCCTACTTAGTGCAAGCCGACATCCAAGATGCTAGCGGAATTGGTTCAGCTACTTTGGAATATACCGTTAATGGAGGCAGTTTAAATACCTTAACGATGACCAATTCAAGTGGTAATATTTATGTTGCAACCATGCCGGTAGCTCAAGTAGGAGACACCATTTGTTATTCTATAATAGCAGTAGACAATACAACTTGTACAAATACCAGTTCATCCCCAGCTTCAGGTTGTATCCAATTTATTGTGAATCCAAACGCTCCACCAAATTGCGTAGGAAATCCAGTAAGTTCATTTAACTATTCAGAGACATTCGCAAATTTCACTCCAGGTAACGGACGCACAACTAGAGGGACGTTAAACAACGATTGGCAAAATTCTACCGTATCAAATCATGTTTGGTCAGTTGCTACTAGCACTCAATCGGCAAATACTGGTCCTACTTCTGACCACAGTCCTGGAGATGCTAATTTTTTATATGTAGAAGCCTCAGGCTTTAACAATCAAACGGCAATCATTAATACACCATGTTACAATTTTAGTAGCTTATTTGCACCAAAGTTTAGTTTTTGGTATCATATGTTTGGCAACGCAATGGGTGAGTTACACGTAGACATATATACAGGTAGCCGTTGGGTACTGGATGTAACTCCCGCCATAATTGGAAACCAAGGTAACTCTTGGCTGTTTCGAGAGATTGATCTAACTGCTTATGCGGGTAGTATTGTGCAGTTGAGATTTCGTGGTATTGTAGGCGGAGGCTTCCAAAGTGATATTGCTATAGATGACATTGAAATCATTGAACCTGCGGCAAATGAGTTGTCTCTCGCAAATTTCGTCACTCCAAATGCTTCTAGTTGTAATGGCTCAGCTACTGAGTTTGTCACGGTAGAAATCGAAAATTTTGGAAGTAGGGCACAAGATACTATTCCGTTAGCCTATAGAGTAAATGGTTCAACAACAATAAGAGATACTGCGTTCTTCAATTTAATGCCCGGAATGAAGTTTAATCATACCTTCCAAACACCTTTTAATATGTCTGCTGCCGGTACATATAACCTAGATGCATGGATCGAGTTACCTTCAGATGTAGATAATTTAAATGACTCAGTAATCGCTTATCAAGTAACAACCAATAGCATTCAAGCGAATTTTCCCGATACGATTACATTTGATAATTTCACAACAGGAACCCCGGGAGTTTTTCTGAATGGTTGGGGAAATGATCCGCAAAACTCATTTGACTGGTTCGTGAACAGCGGCAACACGCCCTCTGCTCAAACCGGTCCATCGGGCGATACTTCAAATATTACAGGCAACGGAAATTATATTTATTACGAAGCAACGAATGTACCTCAAGGAGAGCAAGGTTCATTTTTTAGTGGGTGCCTTGACTTAAATGCTACTAACAGACCTGAGTTAAAGTTCTTTTACCACATGTCAGGAATAGAAATGGGAGAACTGCATTTAGACATTAGTTTAAACGGATTCTTAATTCAAGATATAATTCCTGCAATAACTGGCGATCAAGGTTCTGCGTGGATTGAAAGAATAGTAGATTTAACCCCATACAAAGGAAACGTTCGGTTAATTTTTAGAGCAATTCGAGGTTCTGGTTATCGAAGTGATATAGCAGTAGATCAAGTTTCTTTAAGAGATGCTTTGCCGGTAGGAATAAATGAGAAAGAGAGTGAAGAAGTATTTACTGTTTTTCCAAATCCTGTAAATAGCTTACTTACCATTAACAGTTCTGAAAATGTAAACATTGTTGTTTTAAATTCGCTAGGAGCCATCGTTAGAGAAGAAAGGTTAGCAATAGGGATGAATCAAATTGATGCATCTGCTTGGACAAAAGGAGTATATTTTATAAGAGTTTTGAACGGCGAAAATTCAACCGTTCAAAAACTTATAAAGCAATAAAAGATATAATCTTATAAATCAAAAGAAGGTTCTGGAGCGCGCTTCAGAGCCTTCTTTTTTGGTTTAATTACGCTAACGAACATAACGTTAATAAGCTCTTCATCATCGGTAAGTAGCGTTTTCGATATTCCTTCTATAATTGTTACTGGCTCGTCGCTCTTGTAGCTTCTTACCAAGTTTTCATAACTATTATCAACGTAACTTAATTGTATACTGTTCTTAAGTATTTCGCCGTTTTTAACAGTTACCTTTCCTAAGAAGCAATCCGCAAAACGGCCTTTACGAATAGTAATAATTACATCATCATAAGTGCCATCCTCAACTGCATCTGCTCCACGCACCTCAAATACTTTGGTATATTTTTGATAACAAGTTGCACTCTCTTGTGCAACTGCAATTAGCGAACAAGCAACAAGACCCGCCGAAATAAATAACTTTTTCATTCTATTGTGTTTTTGGTAAAGATAGAATTCGAATTCTTGTACAAATAAGTGCAGTGTTTTTAATCTTAAATATGCGTTGTTAATAACCGAGGGTTTATCGGTAAGAGTTTCCCGGGTGAACAAAGTTTAGTGTATACTCGGATTGAACGCGCACAGGTTCCCCATCCTTTATTCCAGGTTCCCAAGCAATGTTTTTTAAAAGCCGTATTGTTTCCTCATTACAGCCTCCCGCGAGCGGCTTGATTACAGTGAAATTACTCGGCATTCCATTTTTTTCGATAACAAAGCTTACCGTTACACTGCCAGAAATAACTCGTTGCAAGGCTAGCGCAGGGTATTTAATATTTTCACGAACGTAATCGTTCACTAAGTTGTAACTCTTCACCTTTGGGCTTGTATCTAAATTTCGAGCGATGTACACCTGAGAACCTGCTGTCTGAACAGGTTCTACCTTTCTTTTTTTGGCAAACCTGCTGTATTTCTTAGGGTCAAATGTGACCTTTATTTGTTGATTTTCAATCTTTTTTCCCTCTCTAATTCTATCTTTTTTCCAAACAATTAACCGCACTAGACGAACTGCTTCTTGGGCAAAAGCATTATTTTCATCGATGTTTGTAAAAATAGTGTCAACCTTTCCATCCCAACTAATGTGGACGACCACAAATACCTCTTGTTCTTTTTTTAGTTCAAGTTCTTCTTTAGGGTACACCATTTGGCTCTCAAATAGGTGAGCCACTTCATTTTCAACACTTAAGGGTTTAGCAGGGAAACTAGATTCCATGAAGAATTCCACTTGCTGTGCAGTAGCGAATTGAACTATTGCTAAAAATAAAATGATAAAGAATGGTTTAGACATATTTAATTAACTTTCCGCTAAGTTATTAAAAGAATTGAGAATGTTAGTTAAGACATTTGGTAGTGCGGTGCATGGTGTTGATGCCATTACCATTACAGTAGAAGTTAACATTGGCCAAGGAGTAAATTTTTTACTTGTAGGCTTACCCGATAGTGCCGTAAAAGAATCTCAACAGAGGATTGATGCAGCTTTAAAAAATAATGGGTATAAAATTCCGGGTAAGAAAGTGGTCATTAATATGGCCCCTGCAGATATAAGAAAAGAAGGTTCAGCATACGACTTAACATTAGCTGTTGGAATATTGGCAGCATCTGAGCAAATCAAAGGAGAGAAGGTTGGGGAATTTGTGATTATGGGTGAGCTCAGTTTAGATGGAGGCCTCCAACCTATGAAGGGGGCTTTACCCATTGCAATTCAGGCGAAGAAAGAAGGTTTTAGAGGGTTAATTTTGCCAAAGCAAAACGCTCGTGAAGCTGCAATTGTAAGCGATTTGGAAGTTTATGGAATCGAGAATATCAAGGAAGTTATTGACTTTTTTAACGAAGATGTCACGCTAGAACGAACAGAATTAAATACAAGAGAGGAATTCTATAAGAGTTTAAATGTAGCAGACTTTGATTTTGAAGATGTAAAAGGCCAAGAAAATATAAAGAGAGCTCTTGAAATTGCTGCAGCTGGAGGGCACAATGTTATACTAATTGGGCCGCCGGGCGCAGGTAAAACAATGTTGGCAAAGCGCTTGCCTACTATTTTGCCACCGCTCAGTTTACATGAAGCTTTAGAAACTACAAAAATTCATTCCGTAGCGGGTAAGATGAATTCTGACGATGCTCTAATTACCTTGCGGCCTTTTCGTTCGCCTCATCATACAATTTCCGACGTGGCGCTTGTAGGGGGTGGGGGTTTTCCACAACCTGGCGAAATATCTCTGGCTCATAATGGAGTTTTGTTTTTAGACGAACTTCCGGAATTTAAGAGAACTGTTTTAGAAGTAATGCGTCAGCCAATAGAGGAAAGAAGGGTGACTATTTCTCGAGCACGTTTTACGGTAGATTATCCGGCTTCGTTTATGTTGATCGCTTCTATGAATCCCTGTCCTTGTGGTTATTACAATCATCCAGATAAAGAATGTATGTGCGCTCCCGGAATGGTGCACAAATATTTAAATAAAATTTCCGGACCGCTGTTAGATCGAATTGACCTGCACGTAGAAGTTACTCCTGTAGATTTTGAGAAATTGTCAGAAGCAAGGCTGTCCGAAAAAAGTGAAAAGATTAGAGAGCGAGTTGTTGCTGCAAGAGAAATACAAACAAAACGTTACGAGAATCAGAAAGGGATGCACTCGAATGCCATGATGGGTTCTAAGCAGTTACGAGAAATATGCCGTATAGGTGAAGATGGGCAAGCCTTATTAAAACAGGCCATGGAAAAATTAGGATTGTCTGCCCGAGCGTATGATAGAATTTTAAAAGTATCTAGAACTATTGCAGACTTGGATGGTTCAGAACATATAAAAACAGAACATTTAGCTGAAGCAATTCAATATCGAAGTTTGGATAGAGAAGGTTGGGCTGGTTAATTTTGATGCAATGAAAAGATTTTTTTACATCTTACAGTTACTGATTTTTAGCATCGTCCTTTGGAGTTGTGAAAAAGAAGCTGAGCCGTTTACCCTCAATGATTTATTTGAGCTGAACGGTTTACCTACAAAGCCTTTTGAGTTAAACCTGAACGATACTAAATTTGAAACAACCACAGCCAATGGGCTAAAGGGAAATACAGGTTTGGTGATTGCTGCGAGTAGCAATGAGGTCAGTTATGCCCTTGGAATAGCAGATGTTCTGGAAGCAAATTATTTAGGGTCTATTGATCCACTTAAAAATTATCTGAATTACAAAGATATTAGGGGGCAAATCTTTAGTACTACCAAACCAGGAAAGAATTCCGATATTGAAATTGAGATATCAAAGTATGACCCACTCAGAATGGTTGTTTCAGGAAACTTTAAAGGGACTCTTTACTCCAGTAATGGTGACTTGGAACTTTCTGTTACCAACGGGTCTTTTTTAGAAGTACCAGTAGTGCAACCCCTGTTTGGAGAAATGACAGCTTTAATTGACAATCGTCAATTTGTTGCTGAATCGTGTACATTTACCAGCAATAACTTCGGTGGATTTGTATTTGAAACCTTTGTTGGAATAGGCAATTCAGATTCTACTACCATAACAATTACCGTTGAACAACAAATTGAAGAACGCGAATACACCTTTTCCGCAGGTGGATTAACGGCCGTTTACGTTTCAAACACCTTCTCTACAAATGTTTTCAAAAACCGATACGAAGGAGACTCGGGAAGCTTGTTGATTAATCGTATTGATACAATTAATAATAGCATTCAAGGTGTTTTTAATTTCACACTTAGAAATGCCTTTGGAGAACCAGTTGAGATTTCAAATGGAAATTTTAATGCCCTTATTCAATGAAATAAAAAGAGCCTTCAATTTTAATTGAAGGCTCTTTAGTTAGTCGGGATGAGTGGATTCGAACCACCGCTCTCGCGCCCCCCAGACGCGCACTTTAACCGGACTAAGCTACATCCCGTATTTAATATGGCAAAATTACATTTTCAAATGTTGAATGAGATGAAATTAACTGAATTTTTTATGATGTATTGAAATTTTCCAGATATCTTTTTGCACCTCTCTTTTTAATCTGCATCTATTTTTTACCGCTTCTGTTCTTGTTGCAAAAGCCTCATGATGTTCAAGTTTCTAAGGAGCTCCACTTTTAGTGCTTTTCACCTTACCAGAATTGTGTCTTTGCAGTCGTGTAGCAATATCCTCCGTTTGTCCTGTGTAAAATCGGTTCTTAATAGAGCTATATAAAATGTAGGCATAAAACATTGAAAGCTGTTCGGGATGATCACGCTTGGTGCGTGACGCTCTCGCGCCCCTTTAAAAATGCTGCTTTAGCAGTACCAGACGCGCACTTTAACCGGTACGCCAAGCTCTAGCGTGGACTAAGCTGCCTGTCAAGCTGCAAGCATGATTTATCAAGCTGTAAGCGTGACACCCCGTTTTACAGAGGGTTAAAATTGCTTTTTCAAATGATGGGAAGGTTGAATTATCTTGTTTTTTTTACTTTTTTCAAATAGATGAATACCGCATGTGTTTAAATAATTGAAATATAAGTTTGTGTGGTTCTCTTCTTTGGTTCAATTCAAGACACTTTTATTGCGTTTGATTCCCTAATTTTATGCTCCCAAAAAATATAGAAATATGTCAGAAAATGTAGAACATGTTAAGTGTTTAATAATTGGTTCAGGCCCTGCAGGCTATACGGCTGCAATATATGCAGCGAGAGCAGACATGGCTCCGTTAATGTATCAAGGTTTACAGCCTGGAGGTCAACTTACAATTACCAATGATGTTGAAAATTACCCTGGTTATCCTGAGGGAATTAATGGCCCTTCCATGATGATTGATTTTCAAAAACAAGCTGAACGATTTGGAACAGATGTTCGTTTTGGTTTAGTAACAAAAGTTGACTTCACAGGTCCTGTTCACCGTGTATGGGTCGACGATAAAACGGAAATTACCGCAGACTCAATCATTATTTCTACCGGTGCTTCAGCAAAATGGTTAGGCCTTGAATCTGAAGAAAGATTAAATGGATTTGGTGTGAGTGCCTGCGCTGTTTGCGATGGATTCTTTTACAAAGGACAAGATGTGGTTATTGTTGGTGCCGGAGATACCGCAGCAGAAGAAGCTACGTACCTTTCAAAACTGTGCAAAAAAGTAACTATGTTGGTTAGAAAAGAGGAGTTTCGGGCTTCTAAAATTATGGCTGACAGAGTACTTAATACACCAAATATTGAGGTGCTTTTCAATCATGAAACTGTAGAAGTTTTAGGGGAAAATGCCGTTGAGGGCGTATTGGCAAAAAATAATAAAACAGGAGAAGAATTAACCCTTGCCTGCACCGGATTTTTTGTAGCGATAGGTCACAAACCAAATACAGATATTTTTAAGGGGTGGTTAGATATGGATCAAACAGGTTATTTAATTGTTGAACCAGGAACATCTAAAACCAAAATCCCGGGCGTTTTTGCTTCTGGTGATGCCGCAGATAAGGTATATCGGCAGGCAGTAACTGCAGCAGGAACAGGTTGCATGGCAGCTTTAGATGCCGAAAGGTACCTTACAGAAACTGGAAAGCATTAATCTGTTTTTTTAGATTGAATGAAGCCTCTGCCTCTTTATTGAGTGAGAGGCTTTTTTTTTGCAACCTTTTTTATTTCTCAAGCGTCTTCTACACGAGTTAACAAATTGAGAATTATTTGTTATCTTTAAAATTCCTTTTTTTAAAACAATTCACATGATGAAAAAATACATCCTATCAGTTGTAACTATTTTATTTATAGGGTTTAATGCTACTTCTCAGAACATACACGTTCAAGAAGATTTCAACGGTGCAGCCTTGCCCATTAACTGGACAAACACGGCAGCAAGCGGATCAACCACTTGGAGCTTTGGTACAGATGGATCAACCACTCAAGCAGGGGTGAACAACATTGACGGAACGGCAATGGCCTATTTTGATGATGATGGACTAGGTTCTGGTGCTACCAACAATACGGTGCACTTGATTACACCAAGTTTTAACAACGCTCTTGCGGTAAATACAACCTTGCAGTTCGATTATAACTTTAGAGAGTTCGCAGGTCCATTGGATAGTTTTATTGTTTCCGTTTTTGACGGAACAAATTGGATCGACGTTTTTTTTAGGTCGACAAATGATTGTGGAAACTGGTTGGGTGCATGTGCCAATAACTTCCCCACGGCAGTTGTAGATATAACGCCTTATAAAAATGCCAACTGTCAAGTTCGTTTTACCTATTTTGATGGCAATGACTGGTGTTGGTATGTTGGTGTGGATAATGTTTTAATTTCTTCACCTTTTGCCAACGATGTAGGGGTGACTGCAATTGTAGACCCTTCATCATCGTGTGGTCTTTCAGCTGCTGAAACAGTGCAGGTTCGTGTGAAAAATTTTGGTTCTTCTCCTGCTTCTGGTTTTAGTGTGGTAATTGATACAAACGGAACCATTGCGCATACAGAAACAATTTCTGCAAGCATTCCTGCCGGAGATTCAATCCTGTATACATTTACAGGTACCATTAACATGTTGAGAAAGGCGTTTTATGATTTAACTGCATACACCAACCGAACTGGTGACGGAAACAGAGACAATGACTCCACCTTAGCAAGAGTAGAAAGTGAACCAAACTTTACGCCATCACCAAATCCTGTTGTAGACAATTTTGAAGGAATTGACCGATGGAAAACAGGTGGAACAAATGTGAGTTGGGAACGAGGAGCTCCTTCTTCGTTAAACTTTAACTCGGTAACTTCTGGCACGAATGCTTACGTTACAAATCTGAATGGCAACTACAACAACTTTGAAACATCCTATTTGTACTCTCCTTGCTTTAGTTTTTCTGGGGCAATTGGAGATCCAATTTTATCTTTTAATTTAAATCATATCACAGAACCTGGATTTGATCGATTGACTTTTGAGGCTTCTACAGATGGAGGAGTAACCTGGAATGTCGTCAATGCTGGTGGAGTTAATCCAACAAACTGGTTTACCACCGGTGCTCCCTTTTGGGAAGGTACTTCAGGCGGTTGGATTCCTGTAGAAAATGTTTTGGCCGGATTTGCCAACCAAGGTTCAGTAAACTTTAGGTTTAAATTTACTACAGATGGTAGTGGATTCAGAGATGGTGTAATGATTGATGACTTTTCAATTCGTTACCCTCAGGCGTTTGATGCGAGTGCGAATTTAATTACTTACCCGAGTCAAAATGGAGCTCCAATATGTGGTTATGCTACTGAAAACGTTATCGTAGAGTTAGAAAATAAAGGAGCCAATCCATTAGATACAATTTACATGTTCTATCGAGTGGATAACTTGCCGATTGTTCGAGATACTTTGATTGGGCCATTATTACCAAACTCACTTACAAATTTTGTTTTCTCGCAAAGAGCGAATTTTAGCCAGCAACGAAACTATTCGTTAAGCGTTTGGGCGTCTGCTAGGAATGATGGATTTAACCAGAATGACAGTTTGTTAAACCGAACAGTTACCGGTGGTCCTGCTCCAACTTCTTTGAGTTTACCAGTATTCCAAAACTTCGACGGTTTTGGTTGGGTAAGAGGAACCGGCGGCGGAGGTAATTCGTTAATTCCATTCCCTTGGGTAAGAACAACCCCGGTTAACAATCTTACTTGGCATCCCTGGAACAATACTACCAATTCATTTAACACAGGTCCTACTGTAGCACATTCTCCTCCTAATTTCATGTACTTGGAGACCTCCACAGGGGCGACTACTGTACCGGCATATTTAGAATCTCCTTGTATTAATCTAGGTAATGCGTCAGGCGCAATTATGGAGTTTTGGTACCATAAATATGGAGCTGCCATGGGAGATTTGATTGTAGAAGTGAATGATGGAGCAAACTGGATACAGTTACTCAGAATTAATGGCCAAACACAAACTACCTCTACTGCGCCTTGGTTAAAAGCTACGGTAAATTTAAATCAATATGCCGGGCAACGTATAAAAATTAGGTTTGGTGGAATTCGCGGTGGAAGCTTTACAAGTGACATGGCCATTGATGATGTTGAAATTTTTGAACCAATCCCTCAAGATGGGAAAGTTGCTTCTTTGGTTTCTCCTGTATCTGGTTGTACGCCTTCAGGTACAATTATAGCTGAAATAGAAAACTTTGGTTCAGCGCCACTAACAAATATCCCATTAGCTTTAAGCATAGACAATGGTACAGTAATCAGAGACACTTTCCCTGGAACGTTGGCTCCCGGAGCTAAGGCCAATCACACCTTCTCTGTTACTGCTAACTTTTCAAATAAAGGTCAATCGTATAACATTGCCATTTGGACAGAGGTACTTGGAGATTCTAACTTGTTTAATGACCGATTAACAACTGTTATTAGAAATGAGACAAGAAACCCTGATTACATTGAAGATTTTGAAGGCTTTGTTGCTGATCCGAGTTGTTTCGGTCAAAATGATGCTGATGTATTAGGCTCTGGTTGGAGCATGACTTCAGCAAACGGCATTGGAGAGTGGCATGTGCAAGACATGGCCGTATGTCCGAATGGAACTCCTGGAGGAAACAACACAGGTCCAAACTCAGACCATACTTCTGGTACAGGTGTATTCATGTACTTAGATGGGAACAGTGGAGAAGCTAGACTTGAGTCTCCGTGTATTGATTTTAAAAATAGAGCTGGTGCAGCAATGCGTTTCTGGTACCACAAGTTTGGTGCGGGTATGGGGCCATTATTTGTGGATGTTTTTGCCGATGGAGTTTGGAACAATGGAGTGTTTCAGATTAACGGTCAAACCCAAACTTCAGCAGGTGCACCTTGGTTAGAAGCTGTTGCTAAGTTTAATCAGTTCGGAGGAAAGGACCTAAAGGTAAGGTTTAGAGGAACGGCAGGATTTAGAAACGAAATGGCCATTGATGACATTTCATTTTTTGCTCCGTTCGGAAAAGATGCAAGAATGCTCGCTGTAACCGGTCCTGAATCTGGATGTAACATCAACAGTGCATCAATTATAAGTGTAGAAATTGACAACTTTGGGGTAGAAACCTTAAATGCAAACGGAGATTCGCTGCTATTATACTATCAAATAGATAGCTTGCCTCCAGTAAGAGATACCTTTGATTTGGCCTTGCCATCAGAGCAGTCTGCATTCTTTACGTTTACTCAGCCTGCCGACCTTTCTATACCAGGTAAAACCTATTTTGTGAAAGCTTGGACAGCGTACATTGGAGAAGAAGATGTAAGCAACGATACCCTGTTTAATCACAAGATTATCAATACCACAAAAAGTACAGATTATTTTGAAGATTTTGAAACCTTCAGAGATGCCCGTTGTGATGATATTTTAGGACAAGTATTGCAAGAAGGTTGGGCAGAAACTTCTACTGGGTCATACAACTGGCAGGTGCAATCTTCTTTGTGCGGAAAAGGTGCATTAACTACGCCAACCAGTTCAACAGGGCCTGTAGGTGACAAAACAACTGGTAATGGAATATTCCTATTTACAGAAGGTGATGGAACAGGAACAGCGACTTTCGAGTCTCCATGTATTGATTTAACCAATAGCGTCAACCCAAGATTTAGCTTCTTTTACCACAGGTATGGATCGAACATGAACAACCTTTCTGTTGATGTTCAAGTAAATGGCAATTGGGTAAATGGTGTTGGTACGTTAAACGGTCAAGCACAAACTGCTGCTAATGCCGTATGGAAACAATTAACGGTAGACTTGACCCCTTATATTGGAGGATTAGTACAAGTTCGTTTCCGTTCAGTGAAAACGAATTTCGGTACCCGAACAGATATGGCCATTGACGATATATTCCTTCATGAAGCGATTGCGAAGGATGCAGGAATAACTGAGGTAATTCAACCAACTGGTGATGCTTGTGGCCTTACTACAGGTAACGTAGTTGTAAACATTGAAAACTTTGGAACAACTGACATTACTCCGGGAGAATTGATTGTAGAGTACAACAACAACGGAGGTCCTTATGAGGCAGATACAATTCAACAAACAATTGTAGCAGGGACAAACCTAAACTATACCTTTACTACGCCGATTGACTTATCGAACCCTGGAAAACAGGTAATTCGAGCAAGAACAATTTTGGTAGGCGATACTTTAGGTCAAAACGATGGAGCGTTTACCACGGTTATTAACAGACAACCTGGAATACCACGTTATACCCAAGATTTTGAAGAGCTAGTAATGGGTGTAAATGCTCAAGGAGCTCCATTTTACAATGCAGATCAATTGAAAGGGTTCACACGTTTCCCACCTACGGGAAGCCCCGGAAGATTTATGTGGCACGTAGTGTCAGGTGCTGGCCCGTACATTGATGGTCAGCCACCGATGCCTCCAGGACCACCCACAGGGCCTTCAGGTGACCACACTTTTGCTACGAACAGAGTAAACGGAAAAGGAACGTACATGTTATTGGAAACGGATTTGAAGGTATTATTGGCGACTAATCCTCCGGCAATACCAGATGCATGGTTCGAGTTACCATGTGGTCCTATGGATTTTAGTACTTCTAAAAATGGAAATGTACTACTATCGTATTGGTACCATATGTTTGGTCCGCAAACAGGTAACATATTTGTTGACGTGTTTACTAACAATGCTTGGGTTCAAGGAATTGATGTAATCAGAGGGCAACAGCACTCAGATGATACAGAGCCTTGGTTAAAGAGAAACGTGGTTTTAAATCGATTTGTGGGCTCAAACGATATTCGAATTCGTTTTAGAGCAGAAACTGGTTACCAAGGTAACCCAGGCGATGGAAGAGGCGGTGACATTGGAATAGATGACATTGAGATTTTGGATAGGGCACAAATTGATGCAGCTGCATTCTCTTTAATTGATCCAGGTTCTGATTGTGCATTAACGGCATCTGAACGATTTAGAATTAGAGTTCAAAATTTGGGAACACAAGATATCCTAAACCTGAATCTCGGTTATCAAATTACATTTACGCCATATGGAGGTAAGCCTGTTGTGCTGCCTGTTGTTAGAGATTCTTCGATAGGGCAAACAATTGTGCCATTGGCGTATTTTGATTTCTCTTTCCAAAACATTGACATGTCTCAACCAGGTAAATATTTTATCAAATACTGGACAGAGTTGAGAGGAGATGAACATTTGTTTAACGATACCTTAACTGAGTTAATTACCAATACAGCTAGACCATTTAACAGTTGCGAAGATTTTAGCGATATAGTTTCTGGTAATATTGCAAAGGATTATAAGGACGGAATATTGCCAAACGATTGGGAGGCAAATACACAGGCATATACCTTTGTTGCTACTGTAGACGGGGAAGTTCCAGATTTAAAAGGGCACACCGGTGGATTAAACGATGTGTTTATGTACGCGGCAGATCCTCCGGGACCCTATGCTCCTGCGGCATCTATGCAGTCTCCTTGTTATGACTTAACCAATACGCCTGCTGCGAATCTCGAATTCTGGTATGTTATGCCATCTGCAGGTGGAGCGTTAGAAATAGCGGTAAACCAAAATGGAGGTGCTTTTCAACCGATAGATACAATTAAAGGTGCGGAAGGAGTAGCCAGAACGTGGAGAAAATACGAAGCGGTTTTAGCAGACTTTGTGGGAGCGAACGTACAAGTTCGATTTAGACCGATAGCACCGGGTGGAACCTATTACGCAATTGATGATGTGTGTATCATTAGCCCAGAACCACAGCAAATTTTATTCAACGAATTTGCAAATCCAGTTCCTGGAAGATGTTTCTACAGCGACTCTGAGAAGGTTACCATTCGAGTGAGAAACATTGGAATTGATAGAATTGACTCATTCCAAGTTGTAATCGCTGTGGATGAAGACATAGTTGGAAATCCAAGAGGAAGTAATGGATGGAGAGATACCATCTGGATTAGACCGGGTATTGCACCACCATTCTTTAATCCTGGAGAATTATTGTCGTTCACCATCAACGAACCTAGGTTTAATTTAGATTTATCAGCTTATAAAGATTACTTTATAAATGCTTGGCTCTTGTTAGATGGTGACATTGATACAACTAATAACTTGAGGTTAGATTATCAAATTACGCATGGAGATCCGGAGGATCTGCCTTATGTAGTAGATTTTGAAGACCCTGTAGATCCGTTAAATGGAGGTGTTTTAATCGGCAACCCAACCATGGATGGTTACGACTGGAACGTTGATGGCAACGGCGGTCTATTGCCTGCATGGGCAGTGGACAGAAGAGGGGTAACCGGTCCAGAGCTTGATCATACCTTGGGTCCTGTTGATACTACTGGTATTGTATTGTCTTCTAACTCGGCAGGTGGAGTATTAGGTGACCTTATTGGATATGATTCACCTTGTATTTCATTAATTGGAACTTCTTCTCCTGAAATGAAATTCTGGTATCACATGTTTGGATTTGCCATGGGTAACTTGTACCTGCAAATTAATGATGATTTCGGCTGGGTAACCGTACTTACGTTAAGTGGACAAGATCCAGACCAACGAATTAACGGTAGAACACCTTGGAAATCTAGAATTGTTGATTTAAGTGCTTACCGCGGCAAAGTAATCCGTTACCGATTTATCAGTGAGCGATCAGCTGAATACGCAAGTAACATGGCTATTGATGATATTCAGGTATATGATGCGGCAGCAATAGATATTGCTCCAGCGGCATTAAACGAACCTAATACTGATTCAACATATTGTTATGCTGAAGAAAATCCATTGAAAATTGATGTAATCAACAACGGTTCTCTTCCTTTAGACTTTACACGAGATACAGTAACCTTAACAGCTTTGATATTCAAGGACAATCAAGGAGATGGAATCTTTATAGGGCCAGATACCCTAACGCGTAAAGTTTTTGTTAATGAGTTTACCGATGCAAACGGATTCCCAATACCATTACCTCGTGATTCTATTGTTACCTTAGCAATGGACAGTACATTCGATATGTCTGATACCGGAAGTTTCTACCGATTCATAATTATTGCAGAAGTGAATGGTGATTTGATCAAGTCGAACGATCAAAAGGACAACATCATCATCAAGTCACAACGAAAAGTGGGAGAGATTGTAGCCATTTTGCCGAACGACACGGTATGTTACGGAAGTCCTGTGCTATTAGCTGTTCGAAATCAGTTTGGAGCAGTTGCATGGGAAGAAAGCAGAATTCGAAATGACGGTTCTACTTTTGGGTTTTTCCCAGGTGCTACAAATCCGTTCAACAGACCGAATTACACGCCAATTTTGGATTCGACAACAGATTTGAGATCGAGAGTTTGTCCACAACTGTTTGTTCGAGAAGGAATTGACGAAACAACTGATTCTGTGCGAGTAGAAGTGTTAAAACCATACAAAGCGACGGCCTTTGGTGGTGAGCGTTGTGAGAATGAAGGTACGCCAGATGTAATTACGGTTCAAGTTCAGCCTAACATTACAGGTGTGAATTATTACCGCAACCCAAATGCAACACAACCTGAAGCAGAGATTAAAGTAGCTCCTTTCTCGTACGCGTTGAAAGAGCAGTTGACGGAGACCGATACTTTTTATGTTGAAACGTTGATTGAGGTTCCAAATATTGCACCTAACGGTTTATTTTGTAAGTCGTTGCAAAAAGTTGAAGTAGATCGAATCATTCACAGTAAGCCAACAATAAGTAGCTTCCCTAAAATCTCTGATACCACTGTGTACTGTGGACCAGGTTCTGGTTCAATTTTAGAGCAGGGTGATGTATTCTTTGTTGACTTAGAGGTTGGAAGACAGGATACTTATTCTTGGGATATCTATTTAGCAGATGCCTCTCACAATAGAACCTTGCTGAAGGCGGATACTGTAAATACACAGTCATTTGCAGTAGACCCATGGAGAATGGATGTGAACAGAAACGGCAGCTACTATATATTAGATGTAGATGTTCAAACAGATGCTGGTTGTCTTTTTGATGCAACTGAGAATACTGAAATTTATTTTAGAGTATTAGACGACTGTACGGTTAGTTTAGATGATGTTGAGGATGAAATGGGTAAGTTGTCAGTATTCCCTAACCCGGTTTCAGACGTGTTAACCATTACTCAAAGTTCAATCGAAACGTTTAATGGATCAATTTTCTTACTTTCAGCAGAAGGTAGATTAATTGAATCATTTGAAGAGCTAACCTTCGGTCAGTTAAACCATGAGATTAATATGAGTAAGTTACCAAAAGGGGTTTACTTCGTTAAAATTGAAACTGACAACGGCACAATTGTGCACAAAGTGGTGAAAAGTTAACGTTTAATTAGTTACTAAAAATCGAAAGGCAATAAAGAAATTTATTGCCTTTTTTTGTTAAAAAATCTTTAGTTTTTTAACAAAGTTGCGTACTTTCATAGCTTGTAAATATATTATTAACCAAAATTTTAAATATGAAGAAGCTTAACTTGCTCTTTTCGAGGGCAGAAAACGCCTTATTAATGGGTCGCTTTCGGACTAAATTAAATTCCATTCGGAGTGGAATGAATACTGAGCCCGATCGCTTGGTGTTGAACAATTTTAAAAGAATGACCTTTCTTTCGGTTATTTTTATGTCACTAGTAGCGTCCAGTTACGCTCAAAATACTGTGCTAATTACACCTGTTACTCCTTTGCCTGCGGGCGCAGGAACAAACTTGCCAATTAGTTTTAGTACGGGGGTTACTTCTCCTGCAACAGATGGAGTTTTGACGGTTTATTATCAAGGTGATTTTGATGGTACTGGAGGAAACTTAGAGAATGCCGATATTTTTGATGAAAATGGCTTATTGCTTGGATTTACTCCACCTTCAACTCAGCAATGTTTTGCAAATTTTGATTCTGTATCTTTTGTCATTCCGGTTGCAACATTAGCTTCCTGGGCAGCAGATCAAGTTATTGACTTTGATTTTACTCCAACGGCTAATGTGAATCCTACCTTGTGCGGACTTACAGGAGATAATGTTATTTTTAAATTGGAGTACACTCCTTTAACTGGGCCTGATGATGCGGGTATTTCATCTGTAGATTCACCTTACGTGTTTTGTGCAGGAACAAATAATGCCATTGTAACCATTCGTAATTCAGGAACAAACCAATTAGATTCTGTTCGCGTGAATTGGGAATTGAACGGTGTTGGACAACCAACTATTTTTTATACTAGCCTGTTAGATACATTAGGCGGTGCATTTTCGTCTAGCGCAACTATAAATTTAGGTTCTGCAGTTTTTAATTCAGGAGTTAATACATTGAAAGCGTGGACGTCTATGCCAAACGGTGTAGCTGATACTTCTAATTTGAATGATACGTTAACTGTTAGCTTAATTTCTGCAGCTGCTCCTACATCAGTTGTTTTATCGAACGTGACTTTAAATTCTATCGACGTAAATGCAGTAGGTGGAGCAGGTACAATTGACTACGAATATGGTCCAGTTGGTTTTGCTCCTGGCACAGGAACTACGGGTACTTCTGCAACTCCAAGTTTCACAATAGGTGGGCTTTCACAAGGAACAACATACGATGTATACGTGCGTTCAAATTGTGGAGCAGGAGACGTTTCGGCTTATGTAGGTCCAGAAACATTTAATACCTCTTATGGAGTTCCTTTTATACAAGACTATGAAAATTTTGCAGCTGGTATTATTCAGAACCCATACCCTGAAGGATGGTCTTCTAACGGAACAGCAGCTAACCCAAGATGGGAAAGTGAAAGAGGGACTGGTGCCAATATAAATTCAGCTGGTACAGGCCCACTTTGGGATAATACCAACTATCAATCTTCTCCTGGTATATACATGTATATGGAAACATCTGGAGGAACAGTAGGTGATTCAGTTGATCTAATTTCACCTCCTATATATGTAGATCCTGTATTGAGTACTGTTGAGTTATCTTATGCGTACTTTATGTTTGGAACTAACATTGATAGAATGCAAGTGATTGCAGATACTAATGGTGTTGAAACTGTTTTAGCGACTTATACAGGTCAACAACAAGCTTTGCAAACAGATCCATGGGCATTAGCAAGTCACCTTTTAACTGGTTATGCAGGCAAGAGTGTTACTATCAAATTTAGAGGATGGAACGTTTCATGTTGTTCAGGAGATATAGCAGTGGATGATATTCGAATTGATCCGGTATTACCACTAAACGTTGGAGTTGTTGAAGTGCAAAGTCCGTCGGGTAACTTATGTCCGGGACCTGTAACTCCAGTTTTAGGAGTGAAAAACTTTGGTTCTAACATTGTTGATTCTGTTAACGTTGTTTGGAACATTAATGGTGTACTAGATTCAGTAATGTACATTGGAACTATTTTCCCTGGAGATACTGCTTCTGTTCCTTTAGCAACGTTGAACATTAACTCTACGACTATTTATGATTTAGAGTTCTATACCAATAGACCTAATGGTGCTGCAGATCAGTTTACGGCAGATGATACATTAACTATTCAAGGGTTGAGAACTGGACTTTCAGGTACAGTAACCTTAGACCCATCATTAGCTGCTTCATCAAGTAACTTAACTTCATTTGCTCAATTGGAACAAGTGCTTAGTAACTATGGTGTGTGTGGAGCCGTTACTGTTAATGTAGCAGCTGGAACGTATAATGAAAGTTTGAACATTAACAACGCTCCGGGTATGTCTTCTATTAATACTTTAACTATTGATGGTGGAGATTCCAGCACTACGACTCTATCTCATGATAACACGAATAATTACGGTACAGTAACAATTGTAAATACAGATTACATTACCATTCGAAACATGAGAATAGAAGCAACTGCAAATAACGGTGCAGCAATTCTATTGAATAATTCGTCGAATAATACATTCGAGAATAACATATTGTGGGCGAATCCTAATTCATTAAGTACAAATACGAACTTCATCATTTCAGGAACGACCAACAATATTTCTTCAAATGGCGTTGGTAGCTATAACACAGTTCAAAATAACTTAATGGTTGGTGGATATTATTCTGTTTACATGTACGGATCAACCACAACTACCAATGTAGGGAACACGATTCACAACAACCAAATGGACAGTGTTTACTATTACGGTTCATACATTTTCTATCAAGATTCATTAGAATTTACGAACAATGAAATTGATCAAGCAACAAGAGGTCAGATTAACGGAGATGGATTGTTCTTGTATTACAGTAACAATTTCGACGTATCAGGTAACTACATCCATGCTCAAGATTATGGAATTTACTTCTATAACTTTAACAACACTGGCACACCTACCTTGAACGGAAGAAATCGAGTTGTGAATAACATGATTGTATCTGAGTCAGATTGGGGAATGTATTTCTTATATACAGATCAAGTAGATTTGTTTTACAACAGTGTTGCGACTTATGGAACATTTAACCCAGCAGTTCAAGTTAGAGCAAATACTACTAACATTATTGACGATTACGATGTAAG
>CAJQLW010000044.1 GCA_905479325.1 uncultured Flavobacteriales bacterium | reverse complement strand
CAGACTTAGAGCAGGCCGATGAAATTTTCTTCACCAATTCCATAAAAGGAATTCAATGGGTTGCGTCTTATGCCAAAAAGAGGTATTTCAAGAAGGTTTCCACCAAATTAGTGGAGAGGATTTAAGCCAAAAGAAGAAATTACAAAATTTGGTATTTCCTTCCGGAATAGGTTATAACAAGTTAAACGGGGAAGTTCGAACCAAGAAAGTAAATTCTATTTTTTCTTCAATCCCAATGATATCAGAAGGTTTAGCTCAAATAAAAAACGGAGAATCAATCAATTTTGATCAATTCTCCGCTAAAGTGACCCTTTTATGATTCGAACCAGAACGGAGATGATCGAGGAAATGTAAATCAGTTGGGAGATTTTGACAATGACGGAGCACCAGACTTTAGAGATTTAGACAATGATGTGACCTTGCCAATTGAGTTAATTCAGTTTAAAGCAACCAAGGTTGGCGCTTATGTTCAACTCGACTGGAGCACCGCAACAGAAATCAACAACGACTATTTTACGGTTGAGCGCTCCGTTGACGGAGAGAATTTTGAAGTAATTCTAACAGAAAAAGGAGCTGGTAATTCAAGTACACAAAAAGACTACAGGAGATACGATGAACAACCTAGAGTTGGGTATAACTATTACCGCTTAAGTCAAACCGACTTTAATGGAGAAATTGAAATTTTCAACATAGAGGTGGTGCAGTTCAGTGGAATTACATCAGTGGAAAATGGGGGAGTTTCATCAGCAAATATTTTTCCTAATCCTACCAATGGAGAACAGTTGTTTATGGAAATTGAAAAGCCTGAGGCAGGAATCTATCAGGTAGAGGTGCTGTCATCTCAAGGGAAGTTACTTGATCGGTATCAGTTTAATATTGATGATGGTACGCTCTATTATGAGCAAGAAATGATTCGAAGGTTGAACTTGGCAAAGGGAGTTTATTACTTAAGGTTGCAAGTTAAAAGAAAAACAGAGACGTTTAAGTTTATTGTACAATAGTAATCATTGAGAAAAATTAAAAAGCCCTCAACTTTTCAGTTGAGGGCTTTTTAATTCAAACTCGGATTGTCAGGGAAATTGGCCATAATGGCTTGTTCCTTTCCCATATTTTTCAGGGAGTCTCTCCATAAGGATTCAGCGTTATGCTCGAAAACAATAGAGCTTTCCAACTTTCCAATCAACCAATTTTCATTTTCTAATTCATCTTTCAATTGCTGTTTGTCCCATCCTGAGTAGCCTAAAAAAAACTTTATTTCGTTTTCCTTCACTTTGCCCAAAAGCATGAATTCTTTTAGTTGTTCGAAATCTCCACTCCAGTAAATACCTTCACTAACCGGTAAGGCGTCATCAAGTTCTGCGCACTTGTGAATAAAGAACAAACTTTGCGCTTCAACCGGTCCACCCATATAAAGCGGAGCATCAAATGCGGTAAGTTGGTCTAAAACATCTTTTAAGTTAATGTTTAACTTTTCGTTTAAAATAAAACCTACCGTACCCTCTTCATTGTTTTCACAAATAAAAACTACAGAACGTTTAAAATAGTCATCTTGCATGAAAGGTTCGGCCACCAGTACATTACCTTCAGTAGCCGAAAGCACATTTAAATCTTTTATTTTCTTCTTGAAAGGGTCAAAATCCATTGCCGTAAATTTCGGAATAAAATGAGAGTTGACTAAAGAGTGTTTCGTCTATTTCAAGATGAGATCTCCTAATAAAATTCATTCGATCCTTTAAGAACTTCTTCTTAACTTGAATTTTTGTGCAGAGAATTATTTTAACGCAGCAATTTTCTCCACGGCCTTCATACCGTCAATTGCTGCAGAAACAATGCCTCCGGCGTAACCGGCGCCTTCTCCCACAGGGTACAAATTATTCAATTGGGTATGTTGCATGTTCTCCCGGTCTCTCGGAATAGAAACTGGCGAAGAAGTTCTACTTTCAACGCCCACAATTACAGCTTCATTGGTTAAATAGCCTTTCATCGATTTTCCAAACAAATCAAAGGCCTTTCGCAAACGTTTGGCTACAAAACTTGGCAAAACTTGGTCTAATCTGGTAGGCACAATCCCTGGTTGGTAGCTGCATTTTGGTAAATCTTTTGACGCTCGGCCTTGCACAAAATCAACTAGGCGCTGTGCAGGGGCTAATTGACCGGGGTTGTTTGGTATCGATTGAAACATTTTGTGCTCCACATCTTCCTGAAATTTTAACGCAGCCAATTCGCCGTACTTTTTAAAAGCCGCCCAATCTTCTTCTTCAATGGTTACCACAATGCCTGAATTCGCGAATGGATTATTTCGCCGAGAAGGAGACCAACCGTTGGTAACAATTTCGTTTGGCGCTGTGGCGCAAGGCGCAATAATTCCACCCGGACACATGCAAAAAGAGTAAACGCCTTTACCATTTACTTGCTTCACAATTTTATAGGCAGCTGGAGGTAAAAGTTCATTGTCGAAATTGGAGTGATATTGAATTTGGTTGATGAGTTCTTGGGCATGTTCTACTCGAACGCCAAGAGCAAAGGGCTTCGCTTTAATTTCTATGTTTTGGGCATGTAATAATTCAAATATATCTCTTGCGGAATGTCCTGTTGCTAAAATCAAATGATCTACTTCAATTTGTTCATTATCATTTATTTCAATCGATTGTATTGCCTCTTTTTTATACAATATATTCGTTAACTTTTTACCAAAATGAACCTCGCCACCGCTTTCTATAATTGCTTCTCTAATCGCCACTATTATTTGCGGGAGCTTATTGGTGCCAATGTGTGGATGTGCTTCAATGGTAATGTTTTCATTGGCTCCAAACTGCACCAAGCCTTCTAAAATTCGGTTTACATCGCCTCTTTTTTTAGACCTTGTGTACAGTTTTCCATCGGAATAGGTTCCTGCACCTCCTTCGCCAAAGCAATAGTTCGATTCAGGGTTAACAACATGTTCTTTATTGATTTTTGCCAAATCACGTCTCCTAGCTTTTACATCTTTTCCACGTTCAAAAACAATGGGTTTTAACCCTTGGTGAATTGCCTCTAATGCCGCAAAAAGGCCTGCTGGTCCGGCACCAATTATATGTATATACTTAGCTTGTGAAACATCTTTTAAATCGAATGGCAAAGATTCTTGAACTGGAATTTCATCTACGTAGGCTTCGTACCGCAAGTTAACTTTTATCTCAGGCTTTCGCGCATCTAACGACCGTTTAATAAGTTTACAGGATTTAATTCTACTTAAATCTTTCACCCTAAGGTTTTTTGAAGCAAGTTGAGTTGGCGAAGCTAAAGTCGCCTCAGCTTCAATGGGAATATTAATGTCGAACTGTTTTACCATAAACGTAGGGAGCGAAAGTTTTAGCACTAACTTTGCGCAAATGTCCGTAATTCAATTTTTACACGCTATGCCTTCTTACCAAAAAATTATCATCGTTGCAGTAATCCTTTTCTCCACTTTTTCTGCAGAAGCACAACAGAAAGATACGGTTCGAGTGATGACATACAATTTAATGTATTACAGGGAAACTACATCATTTTGTACAAACTCTAACAATAACGCATCTACAAAGGACAATGCGATGGAAGATATTTTCGACTATGCCTTGCCAGATATTTTTGTGGTACAAGAAATGGGAGGAGGAAGTTCAGTAAACGCATTTAGAATTCTGCAAAATGCAATTAACCGAAATGGACGAACGAATTACACTCAGGCAAACTCTAGTGGAATAGGGCAGTCTTTGGTAAATATGTTGTATTACAACACTGATAAATTTGTATTGGAGTCTCAAGCCATTTATGATAAGGAATTGAACAATACTAATTTCGTACGAATGATAGATCATTACACTTTGCGATATAAGGACAGTAACTTAGCGGTGCACCAAGACACGACAAGAATTAATGTGTTGGTAGGTCATTTTAAAGCCGGAAGTACTTCTGCAGATCGGGCGCAAAGAGCTAGAACTACTGAATCTGTAATGGCGAGTTTAGACAGTTTAAATGCAACAGGGAATTACTTGTTTGCAGGTGATTTTAACCTTTATAGCAGCACAGAGCCTGCTTACCAAGATTTAATCAACTATGTTGACCCAACTCTGCGTTTTTACGATCCCATTAATGTTCCGGGAAATTGGAGTAATTCAGCCGTACGAGCCTTTACGCACACCCAAAGCACAAGAACCTCTGGCGGTTGTTTTGCAGGCGGAGGAATGGACGATCGTTTTGATTTTATTCTAGCTTCTGATGAAGTGATTAACAATACAGATAAAATGAGGTACATTCCCAATACCTACCAAGCAGTTGGGCAAGATGGTAATCGATTTAATGGGAGCATTATTTCACCAACCAATAACTCTGTTCCAACAGTTGTTTCGCAAGCATTGTATAACATGAGCGACCATTTACCTGTGATAATGGACATAGAAGTAACCTTACCTTCAATAACTTCATTAAGAGAAGTGACAAAACTGGAAAAACTGAAATTTCAAAATCCAAACACCGGAAATTTATTAATTGATTTATCGAATCAAACTCATACGATTAAAACGATTGAGATTTTGGATGTTACTGGGAAAGTTGTACTTGAAAAAGTTTTAAATTCAGAACGATACGTTCAGTTTGATGTTTCTAACTTTTCTAGGGGAACCTATTTTATACGAGTAACTTCTACAAGTTATCAACAAATCGTCGAAAAGTTAATAAAGATTTAACATATCTATCCTTAAAATTAAACGAGTCTTGCCCAATTTTGCACGGTAAAGTCTAGGCACCTATTCAGAACAAACTCTGAATTGATAAACGGCAGGCTGCTCAAGTATTCTAATAGAATTTTGAACGAATGTTGCCCATGAGGATTCATCTTACTTTAGCTCTTTTAACGCTGTCATTAGCTGTTACAGCTCAATCTTTTGAAGAGAAGAACACCACAGTATCCAACGTTAAATTAGCAGTAACCAATGTAGGAACATTTGGAAATGCTTTTAGAGGTTACCGAGACGGTTCAGCAACAACTTCTTGCGAATATCCTGCAGGTTCTGGTGTAGAGCATTTGTTTGAGTCAGGTATTTGGATTGGTGGAATTAGAAATGGACAAGAACTTGTTACAACTGCAGCGGTTGATGCAACACAAGGTTACATAACTGGCGGTTCGGGTTTTGAATTTAGCGCAGTGCCGGGCACACAACTTACAGAACGTTCAACATTTAAAGATAGCCCATTTTTTACCCCTCAAGCGGTCTCTCATCAAGATTACGTAGCGACTTTTTCAGACCGATTTGTAATTGTTCCCAATACAAATATTCAAATTCAGAACCACACGCCGATGTTTGTTGATGTGGAATTGAGAACTTACAACTTTAACTTCGCATTTAGCGATTTTGTGGTTTTTGTTGACATGGACATTGTGAATAGAGGAGATGCCAACGGAAGTGAAAATTTAATTGATAGCTTGCACATTGGGCTTTGGGCCAATACCGTAGTAAGAAACTTAAATGTAACACCCGCAGGTTCTGGTGGTGCTGCTTTTTACAACAAGGGAGGGAATGGTTACATCGATAGTTTGCAGATGGCCTATTGTTACGACCATAGTGGTGATGTTGGATTTACGAACTCGTACATTGGCCAAAAGTTTTTAGGTGCTTCAGATAAATTTGGGTTTCATCATCCTAATGTAGATAGTACGTTTAATGATAACTACAATGCTTGGATTTTTAACAACCCCGGAACGGGAACCTTCCAAGCACCATCAGGAGAAGCACAACGATATGATAAGCTAACAAGAGGTTTGGACGACGAAACCTGTTGGACAAAAGATAGCGCTTGTGGTGCAGGCGGAACCTTTCAACAGCAATTAAATTCAGCAGGTAACCGTTCAGATTTGGTTTCTGTTGGGCCCTTCAGAGATTTTAGAAAAGGCGATACCATTAAAATTTCATTTGCATTTATTTTGGCTCCAAAACTAGACGATGGAAATCCGTATACTGATAACACCATTGCGCAGCAAGCGCAATTTAGAGCCAATGCAAGAAGAGCGCAGACAGCTTTTAATGGAGAAGATGTAAACTTTAACGGCAGATTAGATGAAGGAGAAGATGCTGATAAGAATGGAGTAATAACTCGATTTATTTTACCATCGCCTCCAGATATTCCAAACACAAAAATTGTAGCTGAAGAAAATAAAGTATCTATGTATTGGTCAAATAATGCAGAGGCTTCAATAGATCCTATATCGCAAACAAAAGATTTTGAAGGGTATAGGGTTTATCTTACTAAACTGGGTTTCGATGTTAGTGGTGTTCCTAACTTGTTAAGAGATTTAAAACCGTTGTCAGAGTATGATGTGGTTGGCAATCAAATAGCAAATGAAATTGGCTTGAGAGATATCAAGTTAGCACAACCAATCGGTTTTGATAGAGATCAGAATATTATTTTGGCCGATTCTGTTCCGAGTGTTGATACAGTATTTAATTCAAGAATAATTGCTGATGTAGCGGGGAATGACTCAACTGTTATTGATACGGTAATTAACCTTACAGTAGATTACTTTTTGGATAACGCGCAATACGCGATAGACGACAATACCGTTTATTTCTACAAGTATGAAATTAACAATCTGTTAAACGGTTGGCAATATGCTGTTGGCGTTTCTGCCTTTGATACCGGAGATAAGGAGCAAAATTTAGAATCATTAGAATCTTCTTTATTGGCCAATAACTTTAGGGTTTTTCCTGGGAAAAAAGAGAATGATGACATGGATGAGAATGAGCCATATGCTTATCCAAATCCCTATTATTTTGGAGCCTCTTGGGAAGGTCAAAGCAACTTTCAAGAGCAAAGTAGAAAGTTGATCTTTGCAAATTTACCTCAGAAATGTATGATTAGAATTTTTACCCCTGCCGGAGATTTAATTGATGAAATATATCACGATCAAAATTATAAAGGTGAGGATATAAGGTGGTTCCAAACTTTTGGCTCTGACGACACTGACAAAAACGTATTTTCTGGCGGAGAGCATGCATGGGACTTACTTTCTAACTTCACACAAATTATAAGCCGAGGTGTATACCTGTTTGCGGTTGAAGATTTAGAAACCGGAGAGGTAAAAAAAGGGAAATTCACAATTATCAAATAACTATAAATAAACGATTACACTAAAGATTAAAAACTAAAACTCTCTTAATAACTAAAAATTAAAAAAATGAAAAAACTATTACTTTCTATCGTAGGAATTTTTGCAGCAGGCGCAATGTTTGCTCAAACTTATCCCTATGTGGACATCAATCAAATTAGCTTTGTAAGTCAAGCTAACCTTCAAAATTGTAATGATTCTTCTGCTTATTTTGGAGATACGATCAGAACACGTGGAGTTGTAATTATGGATGGAAACCTAAGTGAAGTAGCTTCTGGTTCAATTACTGGAGGTAGCAGACCTTTTATTCACCTTACTGATACTGCTAATGGTGGTGCTCAATTTCCTTTTAGTGCTATCAACTTAATGGGAGTAGATGCAGGAACAAGCAATCCAAATGCGAATATTATCAATGCCTTAGCAGGAGATATTCTTGACGTTGTTTGTATAGTAAGTGAGTTTGCTGGAGGAATCCAATTACAGCCACTTAGCTCTACTTCAGTTTCTGTTGTTGGAGTTGCTAATGCACCGGCTCCTGTTGTAGTTCCTGTTGGCGATTTACAAAACAATCAGCGTGTGAACTTATTGACTACTGGAGAGCAGTGGGAAGGTTCTTATATTGAAATTCAAAATGTTACTGTAACAGGAGTTTCTACTTTTAGTGGTGGTAACAGAACCGAAATTACAGTAGAAGATGCTTCTGGAAACAGAATTCTAGTTGCAGATCGTTACTTAGGGATGAGAATGTCAGGAGTTTCAACTGTAAATCCAAACTCTCCGGTTGCAGCAGGTAGTTTTGTTCCACCAGCGGTAGGAACAGTATACAACTACATTAGAGGGGTTATCGTACAAGACGAAAATGGTCCTTGTTACCCTGGTGCAAGTGGCTTTGCGGGAGGTTATGAAATCAATCCTTTAGATTCAAATGATTTTGATAAGGCAGCTTCTCCTGCAATTATTTCAAATGTTACAAGAAGCGTTTTGATTCCAAATGCTACGCAAACAGTAAACGTTACTGCTGATATTATCGATTTCGATGGTGTTGTTACTTCTGCTACATTATTTTATACCGCTGATCAAGCTGCTCCTGCTAACTTGTTCCAGTCAGTAGCTATGACCAATACTTCTGGTAGTATTTATACTGCAACTATTCCTGCAAATCCGTTGGATTCAGTTGTTCGTTACTTCTTAGTAGCTGTTGATGATAGTGCAAACGTTACTTCAAGTCCATCTAGTTCAATTACTGGACCGTTGAACACTTATTTTTATACAGTTCGTCCAAATGGGGCAACCATTATGGATATTCAGTTTAACCCAAGTGCTTCAAGTGATGCTTCACCATTAGAGAACGATACAGTTACGGTTACAGGAATTGTTACTGCTTCTTTCCAAGTTGGAGACCTAGGTTATTTATACATGCAAGACCCTACGGCAACTGAACATGCAGGTATTTTCGTAAACGGTGGACCTACTTCAGTTTTTGGTTTAAGCAGAGGTGATGAAATTACCGTGAGAGGAATAGTTGAAGAAGCATTTGGATTTACTAGATTGAATGCTTTAACAGTAACAGCTACCGGAAATACGGGAACAATTTCTGCAGTAACTGTAGACCCTTCTGATGCAGTGCTATTTGGCTCAAGTGCATCACCTGCTTTAGAAAAATACGAAAGCATGTTGTTAAGATACGAGAACCCGATGATGGGAGGTCAAGTAAATGTTACTGACTTTAATTTAGGTTTTGGTGAGTTCGAAGTTGGATCAGGAGCGAATGCAACTGTTGGAGCTAGAATTCTAACTGCTAGACAAGTTTTAGGTCAAGCACAAGCTTCTTTGGACGTGTCTTATACTTCTGATACTGCACAATACGGAGCAGGCTTAAATGTTGCGCCAGTTCAATTAACTAACAATTTCTCATTTGATGCAATTGAAGGAATTTTGTACTACGCTTTTGGAAATTATAAATTAACTCCAAGAAATAATGCTGATTTCTATAATGTAACTGTAGGTATTGAGTCATTGACTTCAACTCAGGTTGAAACTTCAATTTACCCAAATCCAGCTCAAAATCAAGTGAACATTAAAATTGATGAAGCATACGAATTCACTAATTTAAATGTACAAGTTGTTGATTTAACAGGAAGAGTAGTTTTAGATACTCAAATTAATTCAGCAATGAGCTTGTTAAATGTTGAAGGATTGGAGAAAGGACTTTACTTGGTTAGAATTGCTAACGGAAGTGAAACCATTCACGCTTCAAAATTGATTTTAAAATAATTGATTAAAAACTCGCTCCGAACATATTCGGGGCGAGTTTTATTTTTACCATGAAAAAGAAACTATACTATTTAATTGGAGCTCTTTTACTGTTTCTTGCTGCCTGTGATAAGGGAGAAGAGCTGGCGAATGAAGCACCTGATACTCAGTTTTCGTTAAAAGAAATTAACCTGAGTGGTGAAAATCGCTTAAATAGTATTGTGAGTTTAACTTGGTCAGGAAATGACCCTGACGGATATGTAAAAGGATTTGAATTGTCGAGAGACGGCGTTCAATGGGAGTTTACTACCAAACAAGACTCCACCTTTAGATTTAGCCTAATTGCCGGTTCTGATACGGCAGATATTCAGCTCTTTGTAAGAGCTATTGATAATGAGAACCTTTCCGATCCAACCCCGGATCAAATTACCATTCCAATTCGGAATACTCCTCCATCTGCATCGTTTGGTGAAGATTTAAGTCTTCCTGATACAGCTTACTTAGTGGCTACCACAGAATGGAGAGCATCAGATATTGATGGCAACGAGACCATTACAGAAGTATTGTTAAGTATCAACGGAGAAGATTGGTACCCTATAAACAGAACAAAAAATATTATTTCAATTGTACCTTTAGATGCAACTGCGAGCGATTCAATTGAAGCATATCTCTACTATGGTACAGAGAACAACCCTCAAAGTCAAAGAATAAAAGGCTTGGTGATGAACGATACAAATAGAATGTTCATTAAAGCAATAGACCAAGCAGGTTCGGAAAGTGCTACTGATACTTCAACCACCTTTTTTATGAAAGGCAAAACCAATAATTTTCTTGTTATTGGTGGTGTGCCATCAGCCAATGACGACTATCGAGATATTCTACAAAACGGAGTGAACATAGACTACGATTTTCTTGATTTGGCTGCGAATAATGGCCAAAACCAACCAAAAATTTGGAGCATAACGTTTAGGTTACAACTTCGACAATTTAACAAGTTGTTCCTATATAGCGATGAATCTTTATTCGATAACACTTACACCAATCAAAAGAGTTTTATTTTAGAATTTGCAGCAGCGTCTCTTTTAGATTTTGCGAACCAAGGAGGGAAGTATTTTATTTCAACTTCGTTTAACCACAATACCAACATTGACGCATTTACAGGAGTACTGCCAATTAGTTCAGTATCCACTCAGAATTTTGGGTCAGCGAGGTTGTGGGGTGCAGCCAGAGGCGACTCAGCACTGGTTACCAGAGTAGTAGAGGATAGAACTGTTGCTGATTCGCTACAAATAAGAGATACTGTGAATTTTCCAAACTTAACCACGCAGTTTTTTGCAATCACAGGGGTAGGTGCTTTTAACATTGATTCAACTGATACTGAAATTATTTATGAAGCTCAATTGTCTAACGGTGCCAATACCAATGAATGGACAGATACTAAAATTGTTGCTTCAGGTAGAAGGTCTAATGGAAAATTAAACCAAGTGTTTTTTAATGTTCAATTGTTTGAATTAAAGGGTGATCCAAATAATTTGAATACGCTATTCAGTCACATACTAAACGTAGAATTCAAGTGATGAAAAAGATATTCAACTTAATAGTGATTGTTCTAATTGGTTTTACTGCTGCTGCGCAAGAGGTAGGAGGAATTATAACAGGAACCATTACAGATGCTGAAACAGGTGAAACCCTAATTGGAGCAAACGTAGTAATTGTTGGAACCTATAAAGCAGCGAGTGCTGATTTTAATGGTAAATACTCGCTCGAACGAATTAAGGAAGGAGATTACTCCATCAAATTCTCGTATATCGGTTATGCTGAAAAAATATACAACGGTATTTCTGTAAAAGAAGGACAAACACTAACAATAGATGTTAAAATGACGACCAAGACTAACGCCATTGATGAGGTTGAGGTTGTTGGGCAAAAAAGTTTAGTGAATTTAGAAGAGGCAAAGTCATCCGTTACTATTTCTCAAAAGGACATTGCCGATATGAACGTTAGAGATGTTCAAGAAGTGGCAGCCATGCAATCTGGTGTAAACAAAACCCCTGATGGGTTGCAGATTAGAGGAGCAAGAGTTTATGAGACTCAATACATTGTAGATGGAATTTCTGCTCAAGATCCTTTAGCAGGAACTGGGTTTGGAGTAAATGTTGCTTCAAGTTCAGTGGGAAGCGTTGATATTGTAACGGGTGGTGTTGGTGCTGAATTCGGAGATGGTTCTTCAGGATTAATTAATACCACCATTCGTGAAGGTGGAGATAAAATGGAGTTCGCTGGGACTTGGCAACGAGACAACCTTGGTGTAAATAAAAACCAAGGAACCGCTTGGAATACAGATATTGTTGAGCTTTCAGCAGGAGGTCCTGTTCCTTTTACAAACAAAAAGTTAACCTTCTTTACCAATTTCACCACTCGGCTTACCGATACTTATTTTGGAGAAGAGGCCAATCAGTTGAGAAGTTCACTTTTTACCGATAATAATGCATATTGGGCACCAAGGCAAGATAATAACTGGACGAATACCATCAAATTATCGTACGACTTTGGAAAGGGTACCAAACTGACCTTAACCAATCAACACAGTTTGAGTATCAATCAAAATACAAGGACCTTGCAAATTGTAGGTTTCGATGCTATTCTTCAACCAGGCTATCAATTTGAGCGAAGCTTAAATTTAGATAATGCAACAACTTATACGCATCACTCAAACTTAACTGCATTAAACTTTAAGAAAATTATCAATGACAATTGGTGGTTTAATGTTTCAGCGGGAAGGTTGTTTACCAATTTAAGAGCTGATGCCAATGGAAGGCCATTTAGAGAAGAGACAATTGATCAGATTTATGACGAGCGTTCTATTGTTACTGATCCTGTTTCCATTTTTAATCCGGGTGATGAAATCCAATTTGTGCTGCCTGGACCGGGTTTAGTGAATAACAACGGAATTAGTCCAGTTTGGCATGATCACTATGCAAGAGAGTATACCTTCAAAACAAAGTTTACGCGTTATTCAAACACGCAAAAAAATAAGTTGAGCTTTGGTATAGAGCATAAAGCAACCGAGTACCAGTGGGTAGATGTTACAAGTCCTTGGATTGGAGCTCCGATTCAAATTAATGATTCAACAACATCTCCTTCAACAAGTGTTGGTTCATCCAACGACATATGGAAGGTAAATCCTTTTAATGGTGGAATTTTTGTGAGTGATGAAATTCGTTACCGTGGTATTATTGCAACTTTAGGAGCTCGACTGAATTATTGGGCACCTGGTAAATTTGCCGATGACGCAGTAGCCGATCCTAATTCTCCTGTTCTCGATCAAGTTCGAGAAGATTATATGGACAAAACAACTGGAATTTTTGGACGAAGAATTAAGGCTAGAATTTTACCAAGAATTAATGTGTCATTCCCGGTGACAGAGAACAATGTGTTGTATTTCAACTACAGCCATCAAATGAGATTACCACATCCTCGTTTTGTTTATGCAGGGCTAGACGAAGAGTTTCAAGATCGTTCCTTCTTATCTAACTTGGGTAACCCAGACATTAATCCGGAGGTAAACATTTCTTACGAAGTTGGATATAAGACACAAATTACAAAAGACATCGGTTTAACCTTAGCGGCTTTCAACAACAACCGTTTCGATTACATTGTGCAACGAAGAGTAATTGTTACCGATCAAACAGGTAGGCCTGTAACCAAGAGAATGTACATCAATCAAGATTATGCTCGAATTTTTGGTTTAGAAGGTGGGTTATCTGTTCGATACGCAAAGTACTTTAGATCCTTCTTAAACATGACTTATCAGGTGGCTAGAGGTAAATCAAACTCAGCAAGAGAATCAGGTTTGCAAATTGAACAAACTGGAGCCATTGAGTTATCTTCAGAGCAATTTTTAGCCTTTGACCGACCTTGGGACGTAACGTTGGGAATCGTTTTTAGTACAGATTCAACATTTAAAATTAGAGGAAAAGCAATTCCTGGTTTGCGAATTTTTGCTTCGTTTAATTATGTTTCAGGGTTTAGATACACGCCACTGCGACAAGAAGGAGTCAATAGCATCGGTCGTCCGCAGTTCATTACGTTAGATGATCAGTATTTGTCGCAACAAGCAACGCCTTGGTTTAATTCTGACTTAAAGATTAGCAAGAATATATGGTTAAGCAAGGCGAAAAAAGCAGGTTTGGTGGTAAGTGTAGAAATACGAAACCTACTGAACATGAAAAACGCTCAGATTGTCAACCCTGTTACTGGAAGAGCTTATGAGCCAGGAGATGATGTGCCGAATGAATGGAGAGATCCTCGATTTGTTGGTCCAGAAGAAAGAGGAACTCCACCGGACGATCCTTCACGATACCAAGCACCTAGACAAATATTGTATGGATTATCATTTAAGTTTTAAGATGAGCGTTATGAAAAATACAATACTCGTTATTACTTGTCTATTTCTAGCTTCAAATGCTACCGCTCAACTTATTCCAAATTTTGGCGCACAGCGAGCGGGACTGTCTACTTTATCATTTCTAAAAAATGATTTAAACCCTCGATCTGTTGCCATGTCTGGAGCAAGTGTCGCTTTGGCTGCAGATGCATTCTCGTCGTACACAAACCCAGCCGCTACGGCAGATTTAAGAAGTTTTCATGGAGCCATAAGTAATTTGTCAATTGGGGCGGGAATTCAGCAGTCATTCTTATCTGTTTCTATTCCTAGAAAAAAGAATTATTCCACCTTCGGGTTTTCGCTAAATATGCTCAATTCAGGAGCAATGGAAAGGAGAACAGAATTTCAACCCGAAGGAACTGGTGAAAAGTTTTATGTGACCAATATGGCTTTGGGAGGAACTTATGCCCAGCAGTTGAGTGATATGTTTTCTGCGGGAATTACCATGAAATTCATTTACGAGCAAATAGACACTTATACCAACGCGACCGTTGCGGCGGACGTAAGCTTTTTATATAAAACAGATTATAAAGATTTAAACTTTGCTGTAATGATTCAAAACTTTGGAGGAAGCTCCTCTATTGATGGAGATGATTTACCGGTAGATTTTAATCGAACTGGAAGCCCTTCTGCTGACAACTACTCTGTTCCAACTGTTTTCAGTCTAGGAGCATCTGTGATTCCGTGGAAGGTTAAGAAGCAATCATTGTTGGTTGCTTTGCAGTTGAATCACCCTTCTGATAACGCAGAGAATTACAGAATTGGGTTGGAGTATGAGTACATGAAGTTAGTATATGTGAGAGCAGGGTATATGTTAAATGTATCGAGTCAGAGTTTACCAACTTTTGGTTTTGGACTTAGACATAGAATAGGAGCACATCCTTTGCACATCAACTATGCTGCGAACCCAACAGACTTTTTAGGTGTTCAACATACTGTTGGTTTGGCTTTTGGAATTAATAAAATGGATCGAGAGAATGAGGAACGTTAGCAGAAAAATACTTGGTTTTGCCATACTAATGGTTATTCTTTCTGGTTGCGAGAATTATTTTGGCGATAAAACCGACTTGTCATTTATTGAGTTACCGGAATCGAATTTTCGAGAGGTTGCTTATGTACCAGTTCAGCCAATTTTGAATCAATTTGCTTCGCCAACGGATGTTGTGGCAGGTTTCGATGAGTTGATTTATGTTGTTGACAATGGAAGCGAGGAAGTCATCGCATTAGATCAGTCGGGAGTTGAAGTAGGGCGAAAGTTTATTCAAGGTGCAAGAACAATGGCTCAAGACAGGAGTTTAGACTTATTGGTAATAGGAACTATTACAGACACGGTAAATCCGACGATTGTAAGAAGTTGTATTTATCGCTTAGATCTTTCTACACCAAATGGATACGGGTTAAGATACGCTGAATTTACAGATACCATCATACACCCATTTTACTTTAAGTCATCCTTTATTTCAGACGATCAAAGGGTCAGCTTGAATAATATTGCGGTACTCAGTGACAATTCTTTTTACGTAACACGATCAGGCCCTAGAACTAGACCGACTCGCGATGACGCTATTCTTTTGTTCGACAAAAATGGAAGGTTTATCACACCAATCGAGATAACAGATAGCAGAGGATCTCAATTTCCTGAATATGTGAACGACCCCATCGGTATTACAAGTTTGGCTAAACCACCTCAGATTAATGTTGATACAAGGGGAGATTTTATATTTACTACTCTTGATCCAAACGGAGTGTTGAAGGTTCAATATATTGAAAAACAAGAATCAATTGATGGAACAGCATTCACTCCTAAAGTGAATTTTAGTGGAGACACGACCTTAGCAAGCAGTTTTATTAATGATCCGTTTAAGTTTGACCGACCCATTGATGTTGAGTTTACCGGTGATGGTACGAACTATATTTTTGTAATTGACGAAGCTAAAGATTCTCTTTTTCAATTTACGGCCAACGGCTTGGAAGGTATTGAACCTCCTCCTGCATCTGGAGAAACAAGGTTTATAAAAACGTCATTTGGAGGAAATGGAATTGGCGCCATGCAGTTTAATCAACCTTCAGCTGTAGCATACCTGAATAGAGTACTTTATGTAGCTGATAAAGGAAATAGCAGAGTGTTAAGGTTTAGACTCACACTAGATATTCGCTAATTTTAAAAATTATTTAACACCATTAAACTCCGGCTCTTCAGTCGGAGTTTTTTATTTAAATTAACTGTAAGTTATCTAGTTAGTTACAAGTTTTTTATTGGTGATTTGGTTTCATCAAAAATTAAACTAATCCGGTAAATATTAGGAAATGTGCTTATTAATGCGTATATTATTGGTTAACAATAATATAAATTTTCGTTAAAAGCATACTATGGTAAAAGAAGATAAGCAAAGGCACCAAGATTTAATATTAAAGACAATTCACCATTTAGAAAAAATAGGACATACAGATGTGAAGGCAGACATAAGCGGATATGAAAGTCCAACTTCATTCAGCATGAAGAACAGAGGAACGACAGTAACTCCTGATATCGTTTCAACCTCACCACACGGAAATACTCATTATGTAGATTTAGGTGTAAAATCAGACTACCCGGTTTTATTAAAATCAAAGTGGAAGTTTTTACAAACCTTATTTGAGTTAAAAAATAGAACCTTCAGAATTGTAACCCATAGGGGACATTACAGTTTTACAGATAAACTTGTTGGAGAAATGAATTCCGTTCAGCCAGCCATGCGAATGTAACACAATTCGCGACTTTAAGAGGAGCCTCGGAATGTCCGTTAAGCAATGCTGAGGTTTCACATTTTCAGACAATAGTTTTTTTACTGACGTTTTATGTAGTAACTAGTTTAGCGTAGTTACTATAAGGATGTAGTATGTCCAATTTTAACCTTTGGTTTTTTATTTAAACAACTGAATAATAAATAATTTGGTAGAGCTGTAGCGGAATATCTTTGCCTAGCTTTACGAATAATTAAAACCAAAAAATGAAGAAAAATAGAAGAATAGTAGCAACTGCCGTTTTGAGTCTTTTATGCTTTACAGCAACAGCTCAATTGGCCACCAATACATCTCAGTATAAAACTGCAATAGGGTTAAGAGGAGGAGGAACATCCGGAATAACAATAAAACATTTTGTTTCTTCTCAAGCTGCTTTAGATGGTATTGTTAGTTTGTGGGGAAATGGAATAGGCCTTACTTTGCTTTATGAAAGACACCAAACAGCGTTTAACGTAGACGGTTTACAATGGTATTACGGTGCAGGTGGTCACGTAGCGCTCAATTTTGATAGAAATTACAGGTACAAAAACGATAACTTTTACTACCACAACCGAGAAGGGAATATAGGTGTAGGTGTTGACGGAATAGTAGGAATTGAATATAAAATCAATCCCTTACCGATAGCAATTAGTTTAGATTTTAAACCATTTTTAGAGTTGAATAGTAATGGCAGCGTATTCATTGCTGCAGATTCAGGTCTAGGGATAAAGTTGACTTTTTAAAATTGAATAACGAACCTAAAAAATCGTCTTTTAGAAAATCTAAAAGACGATTTTTTGGTTTAAATATCATTATTTCTTCTCGCTCAACAACTGAACTTGCTTGCCCCATTTTAAAAGTAATGCTTCTTGCTTTTCAAAGTCTTCTACAAATGGACCGCAGGCAACTTGTAATAAAGTCATTTTTGTCAGTTCATTTTGAGTCACCAAAAACTTCTCTGTAAAATCTTGGTAATCGTTTTGAACATAGTAATTACCAAATAATACATCAGCGTAAGTAGATGTTAATTCGCCGCTTTTAGGGTAATGGTAATTTATGGTTGACTTACTTCTCCAATCGCTTTGAATACCTTGGTTCATTTCTACTATCTCTTGAAATTTGCTGGCGTTTTCAGGTTTTGTCATTGCTTCTCGAACCTGTTCTGGAGTGGCCATTATAACGAAAGAATGATTGAAGAATTTTGATTTTTCAATTTTATCTGATTCCTCGTCAGACAATATGTTAACCTCATTTAAACGAGCGCTTCCGTTACCGCCATTCAAATACCTAAAGCCAACGATCGAGTCGCTGTCGATGTTTAACGCCTGGATAACAATAATTAATTCTTGCCTGTCAGTGTATGGGCTTTCAAAGGTTGCCAATCGTGGCATTGTCATGTCCAACGGTTTAGCATTTGGGAATTTTTCTAGATCCACTCGAATTAGTGACGCTCCGCTATTCGCCTCTTCTTCCGTAGCCAACCGACCGTTTACAACAGGTACATTTCTCCATTCTGCTATATCAACAGGTGGAAATCCTTTTAAGTTATCTGGACAGTACCAGCCACCGTAATTGTGTCTTGGAACTTTTACTTGCTGTTGTTCAGCTTGAGGAATTTCTGTTGGAGTTCGTATTAGAGTTTGTTCTGTACTGTTTTGAGTACATGCAATACACACAATTAGACCAATTAATGAACCTACTTTTAACATTTTGCTTTTCATGGATTTATTTTTAAGATTACAAGGATAAAAGTAGATGGGCGTTCAACAACGCTTGTTTAAAGAATGTAAATTAATGTAAATGCAGTGTAATTTAATGCCCAAATCAATTTAATATAGCATCTATTCCAATAGATTTGTCAAATGAACAGTACCAAGATTCTAAAATACTACTTTCTTCTATTTTTCGCTGTTTGTTTCTATTCAACAATTCAAGCAGAAACAAAAGACCAACTCACAAAAGTTACGCTTCGAACCATTGGGCATGAATTTTTATTGCAGCTGAATGATAGCACCTCGCGTGTTTTACCCATTGAAAAAATAGGTGATCGTTATGCTATAAAGTTTGAGCGGGATTTTACATTTGAGTCTGATTTTCTATTTTTTGCTGTGTTTAAAGTTCTTGAGGAATTGAATATAAAAGACAGCTATGTGGTAGAGGTGGAGCAATGCGATACTGCATTTGTGCTTCATAGTTTTATTGCAGACTTGGCAAACAATAAAGAAACAATTGCTTGTAAGCTGCGCAAAATGCCCCCATCTTGTTATGTGTTTTACTTTACAGTAATAGAAAATGAAGCTGAGAGTATGCCTATTGTAACCAACGATGTTGTTGTAAAGGAACAAGAGGAAACGGCTATAAATTGGCCTTTCATTGTATTACTCGTTGTACTAATTTTTGGTGCGAGTTATTTTTTGGTAAGAAAGAAACAAAGTATTTCTAAGAAACATTTGATTTCCATCGGTCAATTTCAATTTGACCCCAAAGGGATGAAGCTAAATTTAAAAGCGCAGTCGATTGAACTGTCGGGGAAGGAAACCGATTTACTTCAGTTGCTATACACCAACATGCATAAAACCTTAGAGCGCGAGCACATATTAAATGTTATTTGGGGCGATGATGGGGATTATGTAGGCAGAACCTTAGATGTGTTTATTTCTAAACTCCACAAGAAGTTAGAAGCAGACTCTAGTATAAAAATTGTGAATGTAATAGGGGTGGGATATCGGTTTGTTATTGAGTAAGAAACACTCGATGCTGAATTCTAGTCAAACTAAAACTCGAATTTACTGATCCATCATATAGTCTTTCTAATGGTAGTATTGGTAACTTGTTCTGAACACTATTTGCTTATTGTCTTTGTAGTTGATGGACTTGCGTTTAGTTTCTCTAAAAAGGTTATCGTTTCTGTTTTGTAGGTTCTACTTATTGGAATTTGATGGTTGGTTAGTGTGATAAATTCTCTGTTATACCTGCTTATTTTCGCTGAATTTACCACAAATGAGCGGTGCACTCTTTTGAAAGAGTTGGGCAGCCGTTCTATAATTTTACTTATCCTTTCTTTGGTAATCACTTCTTCGTTTTCGGTTACAATCTTAATATAATCAGAAAGGCTTTCAATGAATAAAATATGTGATAGTTGAATGGTATAATTTTCTCGATTGAACCGCACTACGATAAAATCGAATTGTGAATTTGTTTCCAGTTCTAATTTTTGTTCCATTGATGCTATTTGCGTTTCTTTTTGTGAAAGCTTTTGAATTACCTTCATCACCACATTTACTAGAACCAACAAGTATAAGATTAAACTCAAATTACTTATGTTGAGTGTTAGTAAAGAAGGATTGCCCTTCTGGAAACTGGAAAAAATAAAAAGTGCTAGAAAAGTAATTAGGTACTGAAAGTATAATGAAATGATTACGGTATAAATGGTATAAAGCGCAAACAAGCCATTCTTTTTTCTCAACAAATAGTTTGGGATGAGAATAGTGTTAACGTAATATGAAGTACCTATTACAACGGGTAAAAGGAAAGTAATAAAGTAAAATACTTGACCAAAAGAGTGTCCTTTGTAAACAAAAAATACAAGTAGCAATAAGCCTGCAAAAAACCAATACCAAGAGAATTTAAAAAAATCTATAATTTTCAAAATCATGAAACAAAACTAAGGTATTTCAGTACTTGAGCGATTTTTTATCGGTGGAATGCACGTTTCGAAATGGATTCTACCTTGTATGTTATGGCTTGGTGAAACTAGCTTTGAGGTGTTCAATTAATTAAAAATATTGAGCATAAAAATGCTCTAAAAAAACAAAAATTATGTTTACACTATTTTCACAAGGCGGACCATTATTCATGGGAATTCTCACACTGATTCTATTTTCTCTTATTCTTGTTTTTGTAAGGTCGCTGCTTACTGTAAAGAATGAAAATCAACTTGATCAGGGATTAAAATGGCTTCAAGCAATAGGAACCTTAGGATTAGTTGTAGGAGTTTTAGGTCAATTAATTGGTCTTTTTAGCGCTTTCTCTATCATGGAAACTTCAGGTGGAGTTTCTACCGAAGTTTTAGCAGGAGGCTTAAAAATATCCTTAATCACTACAGTGTATGGTTTGATTATTTATATCATTCATTTGTTGTTCACAATGATTCTTAAGCGTTTTTGCTAAGGAAGCAGAATAAGTTTATTGGTGCGTAAATCACGTTTCTTCGGGTGGAGACTTCGGTTGTGTTCTCCATCCGTTTTACAGTTGAATGTACAATTGAGTTAAGGCAGTTTTCAATGAGAAGATTCTAGATTCCAAATTTTCAATAATCAAACACATGAAAATAAATTCCACAAAGCAAGCGAAAATAGTTGTTCTTACTTTAAGAAAATATGTTTTCATCCTTATGTACTTTGACCGGCTCAGCGCGGGCTTTATTTGAAGAAGACAAGAATATAACATTTCCGTATATTCGAGGCACAAAACAGAACTTCATGAACGCA
Source organism: uncultured Flavobacteriales bacterium (assembly GCA_905479325.1). Lineage (GTDB taxonomy): Bacteria > Bacteroidota > Bacteroidia > Flavobacteriales_E > Vicingaceae > NORP294. The sequence continues at coordinate 8,466 of CAJQLW010000044.1, read as the reverse complement.
TATTTAAAAATTCTAGCACTAGGACTAGTTCTTTTCATTTCTTTCTCAGCACAAGCTCAAAAAAAGAATAAGAAAAAAGGGAACACAGAACAAGCAACGCCTGCCAAAAAGCAAAAGTCAGCCATTAAAAAATACAAAGAAGTAATTACCCCTAAAGCGCAAACAGATAGCGGATTATTTGTTGTGCATCAGGTAGATGAAAACTATTACTACGAGATTCCTTTTAACTTGTTAGAGAAGGACATGCTGTTGGTTTCAAGAATTGCAAAAATACCTGCGGGCTTGGGAGGAGGTTATTTGAATGCCGGCTCAAAAACCAATGAACAAGTGGTCCGTTGGACTAGAGTTAACAATAGTATTCATTTAAAATCGATTTCATTTAACAGTGTTGCTAGTGACTCTTTACCCATTTTTCAATCGGTACAAGACAATAATTATGCGCCGGTAATTGCAGCGTTTAAAATTGCAGCATTTAACAAAGACTCAACAACGGCTGTAATTCAAGTAAATGATTTGTTTTTGAAAGATGTACAAGCCATAAGTGGTATACCATCATATTTGCGGAAGCAATATCAGGTAAAAGGATTAGATGCCTCGAGAAGTTTCATTAACCGCATGCAGAGCTATCCAAAAAACGTAGAAGTTCGGCACGACGTTACTTATTCGGCAGGGAAGCCACCTGAGAATTCTAGAACGGGGACAATTTCCATGCAAATGAGCCAAAGCATGTATTTATTGCCAGAACAACCAATGCAACCGCGCTTGTACGATAAGCGAGTGGGATGGTTTACAGTAAGTCAAATAGACTATGGTTCAGAGGCATTAAAAGCAGATGAAAAAACCTACATACGGAGGTGGAGATTGGAGCCGAAAGACCCCGAAGCGTATGCAAGAGGAGAGTTGGTAGAAACTGTAAAGCCAATTGTATATTATTTAGATCCGGCAACGCCTGATAAGTGGCGACCGTATTTTAGAAAAGGCATAGAGGATTGGCAAGTTGCCTTTGAGGCAGCAGGGTTTAAAAATGCCATTATTGCCAAAGATGCACCGACCAAAGAAGAAGATCCTGATTGGAGCCCCGAAGATGCTCGATATTCAACCGTTCGTTATGTGGCAACTACCACAAGAAATGCCATGGGACCGAGTGTGAGTGATCCTCGTTCCGGAGAAATCATAGAAAGTGATATCGTTTGGTATCACAATCATTTACGTTCTTATCGTAACCGTTATTTATTGGAAACTGGTGCGGCTAATCCCAAAGCGAGAACGTTAAATACTCCGGATGAAGAAATTGGAGAAATGATGCGAATGGTAATTTCTCATGAAATTGGACACGCACTTGGTTTACCCCATAACATGAAGGCTAGCTATGCTTATCCAACTGATTCATTGCGTTCACCAAGTTTTACCCATAAGTGGGGATTAGCTTCTACTTTAATGGACTACACTCGATACAATTACGTGGCTCAGCCGGGCGATGGAGACGTGCGGTGGGTAAGAATGTTGGGACCATACGATAGCTATGCCATTAATTGGGGATATCGATTTATTCCTTCTGCAAAATCTGCAGCAGCAGAGAAGCCTACTTTAAAGGCCTGGATAAACGAAAAAGCCGGAGACCCGGTTTACCTTTTCGGTGGCAGCAACCGTTTTGATCCAAGTTCACAAACAGAGTGCGTTGGAGATGACCCAATAAAGGCAAGTTCTTACGGTTTTAGTAATTTAAAAATTGTTGCTAAAAACCTAAAAGAGTGGACTTCAACACCCGATGAAGGCTATGAGGATGTAGAAGAGTTATACGGAGAATTATTAGGAGTTTGGTCGCGCTATAGCGGCCACGTGGTGACAAATGTTGGTGGTGTTTATGAGAAATTACTAACGACAAATCAAGAAGGAGATGTATACACACATTTAGCTAAAAAGGAACAGGCAGCGGCATTGGATTGGCTCAACGAAAATGTATTTGTAACACCAAATTGGTTAATTCAAGCAGATGTTGTTAAAAACATAAGTCCAAGTGGAATTGTAGAGAAGATTCAGCAATTACAAGCACGACAGGTTCGGAATTTATTAAATAATAGCCGGCTAGAGCGAATGATTGACAACGAAGCCTTGAATGGAAGTGAGGCCTATTCGTTAACTGAAATGCTGAGCGATTTGAGAAAAGGGATTTGGAGTGAAGCTCAATCGGGGAGTAAAACGGATGCTTACCGAAGAAATTTACAACGGGCGTATGTTATACGTTTGGGGGAGTTGTTGAATAAGGAAACAATGTTGCGTTCTGACATTCAGGCTGCTGCTCGGGCAGAGTTAGCTGCAATACAGCGTTTGGCAAATTTAAAGGCTAATGGTTATGGTTCAGGAATGGATCGATATCATTTACAGGATATTGTAGCTCTGGTAGATGATATTATGGAACATGATTGATGAGTAATTGTGATAGTGTAAAATAGCTACACAAAAAATCCCGACTGTTACAACGCAGTCGGGATCGGTCATCCTCTTGGTCTGGTTAGACCCTTTTCCTGTAGTTTAGAGGATGTTGAAAAGCAGTAGAATGGTTTAAAAGGTTTGAAATAATTGTAAACTAAACGTATAACGTGCTTTTTCAGAAACTCTTTGTTTTTCTTCTGTTTTTGCAGGCTTATGTTTCATCGTTGCTCCAGCAATTACAACGCCAAACAATAACATAGAAATAATAAGCGGTAGTAGTTTTTTTGTTTTCATAACTAAAGGTTTATGCTGATTTCAGAGCCGTTGGATTTGATTTTTAATTCTAAATTTTTTAAATCTTCATCTTTAAAAATTTCGCCTAACTTTTTCAACTCTTGCAATTGTTCTAATTCACTTAATTTTTCCAACTCTTTCAAAGTTTCGAGGCCTTTAAGTTCTTTTATTTCAATGATCTTATCGGTTCCAATTAAAGCCTCTAAGTTTTCTAAGCCCTCTAGTTCTGGGTGTAAGAGGCGCTTCGGTACTCTCCCGCTTCTGTAATCGCTTTTCACACAATCGGTACAAACTAGCCCATCTACTTCAGTCATTTTCCAAAAGTGTCCAATCATTCTGGCATCATACATGTTGGTTTCGTTCTCAATATCGTAAATGATATCGTTGGCAGATTCTGTTAAATAGACCGTAGTACCAACCGGCATTCCAATGCTTATTTTCACTTCTTGGTCGCGCACTCTGTCCGTAAAAGGAACAGACAAAAGTGGACTAACTCTTAAATATTGTCCTTCTTGTTCAAAGTCAATCATGATGTTCTCCGCTCTCAAACCTGCTAACTTTCGGCTTCTTCCATGTGCTGATTTTCTCATTCGCAGCTCGTATTGATCGCTCTTACTTTTAACAATATCTACTTCCACTTCATCCATAAATATTTCATCATTTTCTATAAAAACATCCTCTGGGCCACCTCGGTATGCTGAATACGTATTGCCAATTGACTCAAGGTATATGGTGTCACCTTGCAACTCAGTTAAGTCGATTGTTTCAGTTTTACGTTGCTCCATAGAGTAATCAGAAAGGGTAGTAGTTGCAGAAATGCTAATGAGAATCATACCTATAACGAGTAGAGATATGGCACTAAAGTTAATGGTTCGGTTGGAGCTCGGTATGTCAAAAAGTAACTTTTCACCTCCGTAAAATATTCCCAATAAGGGTATTACTGTTACAATAACTAAACCTGTAAGGCCTAAGTAAAACATATTGTTAGAGGTAAAATACATCTGAGATATGTCTGTCGTCCAAAAGTGGTTAAAGTTGGCATTGTTGATGGTCATATCAAACGGCCCGCTAAAAAGGAATACAATCAAGGTTACAAGACCAGCAACAGCAGCCATCATAAACGCTACGCCTATTACTTTGCCTAAAAACTTGAAGAAAAACTTCAACACATTACCCAAGAAGATGAAGAACCTCATGACAGCGCTTTCCGTTCGCTTAGCGTATTGCTGAGCTCCTGTGCTATCTACTTTTTTTTTAAAATTGTTGAATTCGTCTTTAATGGTATTTCCGATATTCTCAACATTAATTGGTTCGCCTTTCATTTCCAATTTTTCAGAAGTGGTTTTGGCTTTAGGTATAATTGCCCATAGAATAAGGTAAAGTAAAAATCCTGTTCCAAATCCGAAAACGGCAACTAGAAAACCAATTCTCAACCAAATTCGTTCAATTCCAAAATAGTATCCTAAACCAGAGCAAACACCACCTAATACATTGTCGTCTTCGTCTCGGTAAAGCTTACGCGAAGAGAAACTTGTTTGTTGCGCTCTTTCATTACGATAAGAGCCGTGACCACTGTTGTATTCTTCATCACTTTCTTCGTCCATATAGGCTACAGGTTCGCCCATAATTTCAATTACTTGTTGCACATGCTCCATGGTAATTACATCTCTGCCCGTGCCTAATTTTTCTTTAAATAATTCGGCAATTCTGGCTTCAATGTCGGCCATAATTTCGTCTGTGCCGTCAGAGTCTCTAAAGTAGTTTTTTATGGTGTTCAGGTACTGATGTAACTTTTCGTAAGCATCTGCTTCAATATGGAAAACCACACCACTGATATTGGCTGTAACTGTTTTGTTCATTGCGGTTTGTTTTATTATTTAGTATTCTTTTTTCTTGTTAGGTTCACTGCGTTCATTAACTCATTCCAGGTGATTTCGAGTTCTTTTAAAAACTCAATTCCAACTTCAGTTAAGGAGTAGTATTTTCTTGGTGGGCCAGATTTCGATTCTTCCCATCGGTACTTTAAAAGCCCTGCATTCTTTAGCCTGGTTAGTAAAGGGTAGAGCGTACCTTCTACCACAATTAATTTTCCTTCTTTTAGTTTGTCAATAATCTCTGAAGGATATGCTTCGTCAGATTCTAAAATGGAAAGAATACAGTATTCAAGCACCCCCTTGCGCATCTGCGCTTTTGTATTTTCTATTTTCATTGGAGCTTGTTATTTTCTATTTGTTTTTTACTTGCATGTTACCGATTACCGGTAGCACGGTTACTTTTCCTTCATCGTTCATCACAACAAAATGAGCTTCTGATACATTTTTTCCGTTTCGCTTGATGTACAAGTACACTTCACCGTTGTCAGAATTCATTTTTTCTTCTTTGTCTTCAATAAGTTCGTACTTCTCTGAATTGAAAATGGATGTAATGCTAGTAGTCGATTGAACATCTTTCAGAACCAACAGTCGACCTTCATGAAAATCGCCGGTGATCAATTTCTCCTTTCCGTTAAAGTCAAGGTCCATGTCAAAAAAGTCAATCATGTCTTTAGAAAGACTCATGCTAAAACTTTCAGTGTGATTTGCTTTTAATTTAGTGTATAAGTTTTCGTTTCCTTCTCTTGCTAATGCAATTCCAATGCTCAAAGCAGAGATCAGCAAAAGGCTTGTTATTTTTTTCTTATCTATAGTTTTTTAGTACTAATGCTCGGCAAAGATATGTTTTAAAAAAGGTATTATGCAATGCATAGTACCAAATATTTTAGAAGTAATGTTGATATTTTAAATTAAAATATTGGGAATGATATAATTAAAATGCGTAATTATTTTTGCAAGGGAATTCGCTCATCAAGCATTTCGACCGTTTGTAAGAAATGGATGAAAATTGAAAAGTTATAATTAGGGAGTTTTTGATAAATTGAGAGTAGAATTTAAATCACTCGGAGTTCAATTAAATAGCTAAATTTCTCAACCTTTGGTAATAAGGCAAACACTCCTTAAGCAAAGGTAGTAGAGCTTCTGGGAAAGGTTCTTTTTTCTCTTTGTACTGCATAAACCCGGTTGAATTGTGAATGCTACTATACCAATACTTGGCCCAAACCCCATCTTCGGGTCTTGGGCCTTTTTTCCAAGAGAGCATTGCTTCTTGAAATTCTATTCCCAAGTTGAAGCATAATTGTTGAAGTTGACTTTTGGGATTCAAAAGCACTCTTTTAGAATCAATAACTGTAAATGGAATGTTGTTGGCTTCAAAGTGGTCTACCAAATCATTGTGATGCTGATATCCTGTGTCAGCTAATTTTGGATTTTCGATCACTTCAGCAAAGGAGGGAAGCATCTCTCTTGGGTCTCTTGTTAGCAAAATATGCTGAACAGAGGACATGAAACTGCGATCTAGGTCGAGTAAGTGATGGGTCATCTGTTTATAAAATAGCACCGGTGCAGCGTTGTTCTTGAGCATTGCTTCAATTACCTTTTGACCGTCATTTTCATCTGCTGCAAGAATTTCTTGAACACCTGGGTGATATTCTTTTGCTTTTGTATTGGCCAAGTAATGCGCATACAGTGGTTCATCGTGTACCTTTGTGTCATTCCGCTGAGCAAAAGAATACATCATGGTTGTAGAAATGTTTCGAGGGCATGCCCACATGCAAATTCGTTTGATTTCTCCCATGCTAAGCGTCTATTTCTTGTTGAACCAATTGTTCGTACAATTCTGATAGCTTTAGCGACATCGACCAATTTTGGCGGTTTTCTATTTCTCTTCCATCAATCTTAGTAACAGGAGTTACGCCGCCAAATGAACCGGTTACAAAACATTCATCGGCATCGTATACTTCAAAAAGTGAGAAGTTTTTTTGATAAACAGGAATTCCGTTTTCTTGACACACTCGAATAATGTTTCCTCGCGTTATTCCGTTCATGCAATATTCTCCGGTAGAAGTCCACACTTCACCGTTCTTTACCATAAAAAAATTAGTGGCATTGCACGTGGAAACGAAACCATTGATGTCAAGCATAAGTGCTTCATCGTAGCCGGCTTCAATGGCTTGAATTAAGGCTTGCACTTCGTGTAATTTACTATGGCAATTTAATCGAGGGTCTAAATAATCTGGTGAGCCTCTGCGTATGGTTGAGGTAAACAGTGTAATGCCCTTTTTCTTGGTGGTTTCATCCGCTTTTTTATATTCGGGTATAATCACTACATTGGGACCTGAAATGGTCAATCGAGGATCTTGTGAAGGAGTTTTTTTTATTCCCCTTGTAACCATTAAGCGCACGTGCACTCCGTCGGTCATTTTGTTTTTATTTAAAATGCTCCAAACTTGCTCTACTAACTCTTCTTTTGTGAAAGGAAAGTTCATGTGCACTGCTTTCGCCGATTGCCACAATCGGTTTAAATGTTCTTTTATGAAAATTAGTTTCCCTTTTTTCAGTCGAAAGCCTTCCCAAATTCCATCGCCGACTAAATAACCGCTGTCGAAAACAGAAATTTTTGCCTCGTTTCGTTTAAAGAATTCTCCGTTAATTGAAATGAATATTTCCTCATTGCGAGGGTCTTCTATAGCGTTGTGTGTTCCGTGTAGCATAAGTTTAAAGGTATAGAATTTATTATAAATCTTGCCTTGTGTATGGTGTATATAACTAAGCGTTAATTTCTCTACGGAGCAAGAGGAAATCTTGAGGTGACAATATAAATAACACCTCTTCGTTTTTAGTTTTTAGAAACTACATTCAACTAACCTAAACTTTTTATCAGTCATGTTGAAACAAGCACTAGTTGCAGTAAGTCTGCTTACAATTAGTTTACCTTTTTACAGCCAAGAAGTAACCGTGAACAAACCAAAATACGGTTTTACCGTTGGTATCAATCGTTCTAACATTGAGCACAATATTAAAAACGTTATCAGTCAAAACGATCGAATTGGTTTGCGTTTAGGTGTTCTCGCAGAATTTCAATTGGTTAAAGGGTTGTATTTCATGCCTAAGGCAGAACTTTCTTTTAACAGAGGCAGTTTAACCTATCTTGAACCCAATCTTTTTCTTCGGGATTATGAGATTATTCCCATTGGACTAGAAGGCAAGTTTAATTTAGCATATAAATTCAGAGAGGGTAAAACATTACAACCCTTTATATTGGGAGGAGCGAGTTACATACAAGCGTTAGAGGGCAAAAAAGAAAGCTTTGAGTACAGTGTCGGTTCAACTTTTGCCGTAGAAGCGGGAATTGGAATTGAGCGCAAATTTGATCATTTCATCTTTGCTCCCGAATTGCGGTATTCTCGCGGATTGAATAACGTCAACGATAATCCAATTTTTTATGGCAATGTTTACTTCCACAATTTTGTAGTTGCGTTGGTATTTAAAGGATAAACTAAGAAGAGGGTAGGTCGGCTGACTTACCTCAATAAACTAATATTGCCTGTCTTAGTAAGAACCTTATCACCAAAAGTAAGTGCTTCAACCGTATAAATGTATGTTTCTACGTTCTGCTCTTTGCCTTTATACATTCCGTTCCAACCGTGCTCAAAATCTGTACTTTCAAAAACTAATTCACCAAAACGGTTATAAATTTTGAAGGACAATAATTCTTTCAACCCCCAGCCCTTAGCGTAAATGATATCATTAATTCCATCATTGTTTGGGCTAAAAGCAGTGGGTACGTCCAATGAATATTTTTCTTCTACCTTAATCTCAATCGTATCTCTCACTGTAAAACAACCAAAGTCATCAGAAACTACTA
>CAJQLW010000043.1 GCA_905479325.1 uncultured Flavobacteriales bacterium | reverse complement strand
TATCGGCATCAATAAAAACACCAAGGCCCGCATTAATTCTAAATTTCTCACCAATGGCACTTACCTGCGGTTTTAAACCAATTATGGTGCTATTTTGATTGAATTGATACTGATTGTAATCGACCATAATGTCTAGGTTGTACAGCTCGGAGTTTTTAAATTGACTCAAATTGGCGTTTAACACCACGTTATGCTCTTGATGATTCATCGCATTCGTGGTTAACTCATACCGAATATCTCCAGAATGACGCAAGTTAAAGGAATCTTGCTTGGTCGTTTTTAAGGCCACTTGAGCTGCCACTCTGTTGTAATACTGCTCCAAATCAGTCTTCGGCAGCTCCACTCTGCTATTCGGATTGCTCAAATTGTAATAACCATAGTAGTTGAAGTCTTGGCGATCGAATGAAACTTGAGAACTTAAGGTGTTTCTTTTCCAAAAGCGCTGACCAAAAAGTTCAACATGCAAGTCTTGGTTTTGTATCCCTTCTATGTTGTTTACTTCGCCCATGTTAAAATAACGCGCGTGTCCTCCAATACTGAATTCCTTCGATCTTGAATTATTGTAATACACCTCTCCGAAAGGAAGCAAAGCATTACCTACTCCCAAACGAGCATAACCATTGTACAATTTAACCAAAGGTTCGCCCTTAATTTTTGCAGGCTCAATACGTTCCACCTGAAAACTAACAGGAAGTTGTTTGTTGATGAACGAATACTTTAGGTCCAATTGAATTTTCAAGTCATCGTCGAGCACAGGCTCAAAATCAATCTTGTTTGCATCAATTAGGGTGGGCTGATATTCTTTCACCACTTTAAACGTGTCTGGCGAAAGTTCTTTTTGTGCAAAACCGAAGTTGGTAATAAAGCAGAACACGGCTGCCGTTAAAATTCTATTTTTCATCTTTTACCTCCTCTACTTTAGCTGGTTTGTTGGTGACCGAATCGGGTTCAAAGAGTTTGTCCTCATTCTCGTTGCCCGTTGAGAATTCTATCTCCAATGGTGCATCCTTCGTTTCCGCCTCTTTCTCTTGCGATTCATTTAACATTCGAAGCTTCTCTTTTGCAATATCTACTAATTCAGTATTGTCTGCATTGTCAATCACACTTTGATAGGTTACGCGTGCATTGTAAAAATCTTCTACTGCAATAAAGTTATCGGCTAGTAAAATAAATCCTTTTGCAATCCAATACGGAAAAGAAGGAACTTGATCAACCAAACGATAAATAGTAGTATCACTCTTACCGTACTCACCTTTAAAATGATAACATTGCGCCAATAAATATTTCGTTTCTGCACCTACCTTGTCTTTTGCTAGAGAAAGCGTATCCAAATGAGTCATTGCCTCATCGTACATTTCCTTTTCAAACGCGGTTTTTGCAAGTGTAAGTTTTGCTTGCTGCCACAAGTTATAATCCATTAAACCTTCATCATTTAAAACGAAATTAGCATACCCGGAAGCTTTTTCAAAATCCTGCTTATCAAAATACAACTGCATCAAATTAATTACTGCGTAACGAACATTTTCTTTTCTATTCGCAGTGCTCTCGAGTTGCTCATAAGCCACAATAGCTTGATCGTTTTTGTTTAATTTTCTATAGATGCCTCCCAAATTCAACAATGATTTTTCTGTGAATTTGTTTCTTGCTTGTGCCACAACAAATTCAAAATCCTTTGCCGCCTCTTCATAAAATTCTCCTTTCAACTCGCAGTCTGCTCGGTAATAATGAGCGTTTAAGCTAAACAGCCCATTTTTATATCGTTGAATGTAATTCGAGAAATCTCTCACTGCTTTATCGCAATTCCCTTCCAAGTAAGCATTTTCTGCAATTACGTAGGTTGTTGAGTCTAATTCATTTTTACTAATGTCAGCAAAAGGAACTCCATTCATGTAATTCTGAAAAGCGCTAGCATCTCCTTTGTCAATGTATATTTTCTTAATCTTTCCAAGTGCTTGTTTGGCTTCATTGCTTCCTGGGTATTTTTTGATGACCTCGTCAAAAGCGGTTAAAGCCATTTCATCTTCTTTTCTATTGTAATGAATCAGTCCCGTTTTTAGATATGCACCTGCCAAATAATCGCTGTTTGGAAATTCGTTAATCAGTTGGTTGTAATAGGAAAGTGCTTCAGCCTCTCTTCCCAAAACAAGTTCAGTTCTGCCTAATTCAAACAGTGCATCGTCAAAATAAATGGAACCTTTCTGCTCCTTTAAAAGCGTGTTTAATTTTTTAGACTTTTTAGCATACTCTCCCAAAACGCCATACGAAACCGCTGCCTGAAACAAGGCATAATCTTCGTTTGCAATTGAAACATTGGCTGCTTCTTCGTAATTTTTTATGGCGTTTGAATAATCTTTTTGAATGAAATAGCTATCCCCTATTCTCAAATAAGCATCATTGATCAAACCTTGATTTTCAGCATTTACATTGTCAATATATTCTTTAAACCAAAAAATAGCAGTGCTGTATGTTTTCCGCTCGTAATGTGTGTAAGCGATGTTGTAATAACCTCTCTCGTAAAAATCTAAACTTCTTGCACCAGCGCTCGCCAAAAAGTCAGAATAGTAATTGTCTGCATTGTCATAATCTCCAATACGGAAAAAACTCTCCGCCATCCAAAACAAAGAGGAAGCCTTTAACTTTGGTTCGTAATTGTTTTTCAAGGAAATTTGAAATTTATAGACTGCTTCAAAATAGTCTTTTTCTTGAAACAATTCTACTCCTCGAAAATAAGCAATTCGCTGTTTCGCCTTCAGTAATTTTATATCTTGCCGCTTTATCTGATCAATCGATTTTAAAGCCTCTTCGTAATTTTTAGTAGTGTAATAAACCCCTACTAAGTATTCATACGCATCATTTATTTTGGTTGAATTTGGATAAGTGTTGATGTACTCTTCAAATGCACCAATAGCATCATCGTATGGATGATAGCTCAGCTCATAAGCCGTTTTTGCGTAATTAAATAACGCTTCTTCAGTTAATTCTGGATCGACCTTTAACTGATACGCATTTTTAAACGCCGTTTTCGCCGACCTTTTATTGTCGCCATAAATATTTGCCTGACCAATATGGTAGTACGCTGACTGGTCTATGGAGTCGTTTTTACCAATTGATTTTTGAAACGACTTTATGGATTGCTCATAGTTTTTGGTTTGAAAATAAGCATAGCCCAATTGGTAAAAATCATCTTTGGTACCTTGGTTTCTTTTCAAATATTCTTCTAGGTTCGGCAAGGCTTTCTCAAACTGACCAGTTTTGTAATAAGCATCTCCAATCAACTTTCGAATTTCATCTTCCTTTTTGGGTGGTGCAGAGTCTAAAACAGCCGGCGCATAACTTAACAACTGCTCATACTTTCCTTGCAAATAATAAATTTGAGTCAAATAATACGGAACAATCGAGCCAAGTTGAGGGTCGTTTTCAAGTCTACTAAAGTTTTCTGAAGCAGTTTGGTACTTTTTGTTTTGATACGAAATGTGCGCATAATAGTACCGGGCCGCAGCAACGTACAAGTTGTCCGTATCTTTTATTTCATAGAACGCCTTGGCAGCTTGATCAAACTCATCAATTTGGAAATACGCATAGCCTTTTTTAAAGTAATACTCATCTCGCTCCTTTTGACTCAAATCTAGTGGGTCAATTTCTGTCAAATAATCAATTACATCCTCCCACTTTCGTTTTCTAAACTGAAATTTTGCCAAATTAAAATAAGCTGAAACAAGATGAGGACTCTCAGGGTGATCCTCTATAAATTTCTTCAACATTGGCTCTGCATTGGCATGAAACATTTCAACCGCGCACAACGCAGCGTAATATTCGGCATCAATTCTTATTTCCGAATGCACATCGCTAATGCTTTCAATTGCCTTTTGAAAGTGCTGCTGAGCAGGAACAAACTTTTCTTTATGGTACAAATCCATTGCATTTCTAAAATCTGGATTTGCTGCTGTAAACACCAAACTCTGCTGAGCATGAAGGTTCAAACAACCAATGAGTACAAAAAGCGCAAGACTTAGTCGCTGAAATAAGACCATAGGATTCAGTTGATTTTTTACAAAATAATATTCTTCATCATGAAGGGTGATAGAACAACTAAAGATAACGCAATAGCTTCTGAGCAATCGTAGAATTCGCCTAAGTTTTCAACGTATTTTTGTTAAAAGAATTGTCTCTAAATCAAGTAATTTTTAGAGCGATAATTCTCTTGTCCCCGTTAAATTTATATCTTTGTTTGAAACAGAATAATCATGCCTGGAACCGCCATTATTGAATTGAACAGTGTAAATGTTTTTCAACAAAAACACTTGGTGCTTTCTAACCTTGGGTTAAGAATTGAGAAAGGAGAACTGGTGTACCTGGTAGGGAAAAACGGCTCAGGAAAAAGTAGTTTCTTAAAAACCCTTTACGGAGAACTAAAACTGCAGGAAGGCGAAGCCATAGTTGCGGGCCAAGACTTAAAAAAGTTGACACGAAAAAAAATACCATTTTTGAGAAGAAAAATAGGAATTGTTTTTCAAGACTTTCAGCTACTTTCTGACCGAACAGTGAACAACAACCTGAAGTTTGTAATGAAGGCCACAGGTTGGAAAAACAAAAAAGAAATTGAAGAAGGAATTCAAGTTGTTTTAGAAAAAGTAGGACTAGGAAACAAAGGGTTTAAAATGCCTCATGAACTCTCTGGTGGAGAGCAACAAAGAGTAGCAATAGCAAGAGCCTTATTGAATGATCCTGAAATTATTTTAGCAGATGAGCCAACTGGGAATTTAGATCCTGAGACCTCTCTTGAAATAATGAACCTGTTGGTTTCAATTAGTCAGAACAACAAAGCTGTTTTAATTGCTTCTCACGATTATGATTTAATGAGAAAATTCCCTGGTAGAATATTGCAATTTGAAAACGAAACCATTACTGAGCCAGCCCCAACCATTCCGCCAACCGCGTAGCATTTTTATGATTGTCGAATAGGTCAGCCACTACCTTTTGTCTTTGCTCTATTTGTTTTCTTGCCAAGTCGTGCTCCATCACTTCCGTGATTTTTGCACGCCACTCACTTTGACTTTCCGCAAGTTGACAATACCCAGCTAATCCGGTACCGTCTACCATGGCACTGTTTACTAATAGCTCATTGCCAGAGGTTAGCGCGTGTAATAACTTTAGCTTAATCCCCGTTGACTGAAAGGTGGGCAAACAATTCAACTTTGAAGTTTGAATCAGCTCAAACATTACCTCATCACTCGGACTCTCTACAAGAGTAACATTCTTCATATGCTGCGATACACGCGTTACTGACATGCCAGGTTTAGCACCTGCAACAATCAACTGATACGGTAATTCTTTAAAAACCTCCAACAAAAAAAGGACGGCTTCAACATTCTCCTCTACTTGTAAATTCCCATGATACAATGCTACATTTTTTATCTCTTGACCTACTTTCTCAACTTGCTTCATATCGTGATAAAATGCCGGCAAGTAATGTGTTTTCAACTTTAGGTTTTCAAAATATGCTGTGTCTTTCTCTGAAATCGGAAAAACTGCCTCAGCGTGACTTAAAATCGATTCAAACTTTTCTAAAGCATGTGCCTCCTTTAAATAATATGCTTTTCGGATTCCTGCACTTTCGTAATTCGCTAAGCTACGGTAATAATGATGCTCTACATTGTGCGCCCTTACATACTTTTTCTTGAAGGCCAAACTTTCATGATCAAGGTATAAACAGGATTGCAAACTTTCAAATAGAATTGGAGCCTCATCAGCTGCAAGGCGAGTTAGCAACTCTTTACCATGTCTACTTTTTACCGTGAATGGTGACGAGAATAGCGCATACACTTTACTTACCTCTCTTGGATAGTAGTGCACCTCTGCAGCAAATTTGGTTAACTCATGTTGCTCCCCTCTGCCGTAGTCGAAGCAATGCAATGCTATCTTTACACCTAAACTTGACAGCGCTTTCAGTTTATAGAAAACATCAATTACCCCTCCGTAGTCAGCAGGAAGTGGAACATTAAAGGCGACAATATGTAGATCGATTTTACTCAAGATTTTGAATCATTTTTAACAGCACCTTTTCTTCTTCTTGCCAATTTAACTCTTTTCTCAACACTTCGCAGTTTTTATGCCATTCTATATAATTTGGCGATGTCAACATTTCATTGATTTGATTAGCAAGGATCTCTGAATCATAACTTTTCAATTCTTGTCCTATTTCAACCCCATTTAAAACCCTTTTCACCTCAACCAAATCGGCGTACAATACAGGAGTTTGGCAATGAATATAATCAAATATTTTATTGGGTAGTGCATACGTATAATTCAACCCCATTTTATGCTCAATCGAAATACCCAGCTTTGCTTTCTCCGTGTATTCCTTTAATACCTTCGGGTCAAGTCGTCCTAAGAAAATAACTTTTTCAGATAAGCTAAGTTTGCCAGCCACTTGCTTCAATTTTTGCTCTACATCTCCTGCTCCTGCAATCCATAGTTTTGCATTAACAAAAGGCATTGCCGCGATTAACTCTTCCAAGCCTCTACCTATATTTAAAGCGCCTTGATATAAGATGTAGTTCTCCTTCTCAATAGAACCATTCTTTTGCAACACAGGAAAGTTTCTCATGATTGCAAAATCAGCTTGATACTTTTCTTTATACACGTTAGCGATTTGCTCGGTAACCGTAATGCAATTTTTTAACTTCGGCAAAATAGTTTTCTCAATTCGTATCCAAATTCGTTGAACCGAAGGTCTACTAACCAATTCCGGCACTTCGGTAAAGTATTCATGACTGTCGTAAATCAGTGGTTTACCTGTAATTTTTGAAACTAAAAAATTTGCCGTTAGAGTATCTAAATCATTTGCATATAGCACATCAAACTTTGAGAAAAGCAATTTAAAAAAAAGGGCAACATTTAAGTTTGCATAAAACAGAAAACCTCTATTAAACCACAATGTAAAACGCTTCGCCTTGTATAGGTTACTGCTAAAAGTGGAACTATTAGTCAATTTTCTACCCAACAATTGAACGTCAAAACCATGATTCGCCAAACTAGTGCAAACTTTTTGCACCCGTTGATCGGTGCTCAAATCTGAGCTTACGCTAACAATTATTTTTTGTGGAATACTCATGAGTTGCGAAAATGAGAAAAATCTAGCTTGTAACGATGGTGAATGTTAAAAGTTGTGTTTGGTACATACGTAGAAGGAATTTTACCAAGCAATAAGACCTTAGCCGTTAAACGGGCTTCATCTCTTGTACGCTTTTTATCTTTGGTAATTTAGGTTCAATCAATTCTACAATTAATTCCTGCAAATAATTCAGCAAACCTTTTTTCACAAAAAACTTATGCGTGATTAACCCAATGGTGCGAACTGGCACAGGGTCGGCAAAAAATTGGAGTTTCTCTTGATCTTTTACAGTTAAATCTAATGTTGCCAAATAAGGCAAAATGGTGATACCTTGGCTCACCTTGGTGAAACGCAGTAGACTATCGATAGAACCTGCCTTAAATTCAATGTTCGTGTTCTTTGCATCTTGTTTGTTTGATATTTCACAAATTCGCTGCACTTGGGTTCTCAAACAATGACCTTCTTCTAAGAACCAAAGTTTTGAATAATCAAGATCTTGAATCGTCGTTTTCGTTTTTTTTCTATTTGATGAACAGTCGTATACCACAAAGGGCTCTTTGTACAAATTGTATTCTTCTAATTCCACATCCTCTAAAGGAGTTGCCAAAATACCAACATCAATTGTTCTCAGTTTTAAATTAGTTTGAATGGCTGCTGTTGTTAACTCTTGCACCACTATTTTAACACCTGGAAATTGTTTCGCAAACCTTGCCAAAAACAAAGGCAACAAATAAGGCGCAATGGTTGGAATAATACCAATCCGTAACTCACCTTTCATTTCACCTTTTAACTCTTGCACAACGTTTTGGAGTGCCGCAATTTCTTTATCAATAATTTGAAGGCGTTCAATGATCAACTCCCCTTCTTCCGTAATCGAAACAGGTTTCGTTTTCCGATTGAATATTTTAATACCAATTTCATCCTCCAACCTACTAATCATGGTACTAAGTGTAGACTGAGTAATGCAACACTCCTCTGCTGCGGCCTCAAAATGGCGTTTTTGAGCTACTGCTAGCACATATTTAAATTGATGTATGTTCATGCCTTCAAAATTACATTAATTGACAACATCAATATATACATCTAAACTATCGTTTTTATGAATGCTATTTTAGACCTACGTTTGCATTGAACCATTTAAACTATAAACCATGAAAAAACTATTGGGTGTTTTTGCGATTACCTTGTCTTTAGCGGCATGTAATTCAAACAACACAGATACAGCAGAATCAACAGAAAAAGAAGGTGGTTGCCCCTTTGGATTTGACAAAATGAAATCTTCAGGTCAAGTTCTTAAAAGCGAAGGAAATACCAATAAAGATTGGTGGCCAAATCAGTTGAACTTAGATGTACTTCGCCAAAACTCAAACCTTTCAGACCCTATGGGAGAAGAGTTTAACTACCGAAAAGAATTTTCAAGCCTAGACTACCAAGCGGTAAAAAACGATTTAGCCAAGGTGATGACCGAGTCGCAAGATTGGTGGCCTGCAGATTATGGAAACTATGCTCCATTTTTTATTCGAATGGCATGGCACAGCGCCGGAACTTACAGAACTGGTGACGGACGAGGAGGTTCTCGAGAAGGTCAGCAGCGATTTGCACCTTTAAATAGCTGGCCCGATAACGCCAACTTAGACAAAGCTAGAAGATTATTATGGCCAATTAAGCAGAAATATGGCAAGAAAATTTCTTGGGCAGATTTAATGATCTTAGCAGGAAATGTTGCTTACGAAACAATGGGTCTTGAAACGGTTGGTTACTCAGGCGGCAGACAAGACGTTTGGGAACCGGCAAGCAATGTGTATTGGGGAGCGGAGTCTGAATTTCTATCGGACGACAAGCGCTACTCTGAAGACAGAGAGTTGGAAAACCCTTTGGCAGCAGTTCAAATGGGACTAATTTATGTAAACCCTGAAGGTCCAGGTGGAAACCCTGACCCAGTTTTAGCAGCGCACGATATTCGTGAAACATTTGGAAGAATGGGCATGAACGACGAAGAGACCGTTGCTTTAATAGCCGGCGGACACACTGTTGGAAAAACCCACGGAGCCGGAAGTGCTGATCTTGTTGGCGATAGCCCTGAGGCTGCAAGCATTGAAGAACAAGGGTTTGGTTGGAAAAACGACTACAAATCAGGAAAAGGACCAGATGCAACAACTTCTGGCTTAGAGGTTATTTGGACTTCGACTCCAACAAAATGGAGCATAGGTTTTTTTGCAAGTCTTTTTGGTAACGAATGGGAATTGACGAAAAGTCCTGCCGGTGCTCACCAATGGGTAGCAAGCAATGCAGAGCCCATCTTTTCTGACGCATTCGATAAGGACAAAAAACACAAGCCAACCATGTTAACAACTGATTTATCGTTGAGATTTGATCCTGAATACGAGAAAATTTCAAGAAGATTTTTAGCCAATCCTGCGGAGTTCGATAAAGCATTTGCAAGAGCATGGTTTAAACTAACGCACAGAGATATGGGTCCTAGCTCAACGTACATTGGTCCGGAAGTTCCAAAAGAAGAATACGTTTGGCAAGACCCGATTCCTGCATTAGATCATGAGGTAATTGCTGCAAATGGCATTGCAAATTTAAAAGCTCAAATTTTAAACTCAGGCTTAACTCAAAGTGAGCTGATAGAAACAGCTTGGGCGACTGCCTCAACTTACAGAAATTCTGATAGAAGAGGTGGTGCCAATGGTGCAAGAATTCGATTGGAACCTCAAGTAAACTGGGAAAGTAACAACCCAGAGCAATTGAAAAAAGTGTTGGCTAAATACGAAGAAATCCAAGTAGCGTTTAACGCAAATGCCGGAAATAAAAAAGTTTCAATGGCTGATTTAATTGTATTGGGTGGCTCAGCAGCGGTTGAAGAAGCTGCTAAAAAAGCAGGTTTCCCAACAGAGGTAGCTTTTACTCCTGGAAGAATGGATGCAACTCAAGAGCAAACGGACGTTGAGAGCATGAATTTATTGGAGCCAATGGCTGATGGTTTTAGAAATTACCAGAAAACAGAATATACCTTAACCACTGAAGAGTTGTTAATTGACAAAGCTCAGCTTCTCAGCTTAACTGCTCCAGAAATGACAGTATTGATTGGTGGTATGCGTGTTTTAAATACCAATTATGATAATTCGAAGCACGGTGTATTTACTTCGAATGAAGGAAGCTTGACCAATGACTTTTTTGTGAATTTACTAGACATGAGTTACTATTGGGAAGCTACTTCTGACAAGAAATTAGAGTTTGTTGGTAAATCGAGAGATTCCGATAAGATTATGTGGACGGCCACTAGAGCAGATTTAATCTTCGGATCGAACTCGGAATTAAGAGCGTTAGCTGAAGTATATGCAAGTAACGACGCCAAAGAAAAGTTTGTAAAAGACTTTGTTGCCGCATGGGTGAAAGTGATGAATCTTGACCGTTTTGATTTGATGGAAATATAATAATACCCTAGTTTAATAAATAGAAGGCGATTCGAGTAAAAACTTGAATCGCCTTTTTTTGTGGTGAAATTTTATTGCTAAAAAACAGATAGCAATCATATTCATTGAATTAACAATTAAGTCAAACGCGTATTATTCGCTTATCATCTAAGTTATATTCAATAACAATAACGACATTGAATCACTCGAATTTGTACTTCTTTTAACCCGTTAGCGTGAACTTGTACCTTGAATCCGCAAGTCTTAATGTGACTTAAAGGTGTGTGTTATTTATAATCATTCTTAAAAATTTGAAAAAGAACCTTACTAAAATAACTAAGCATAAATCCTCATAAAACGAAAGCCAACCTTTAAAAGTTGGCTTTCGTTTTATCGCAATTTAACTTGATTAAAGCTCAAAATAATATCTGTAACCAATAGAAATGTTCAGTGTTCCTGCAGATCCATCAAAGTTTCCTGTATCTGATTCTATGGTATACTTCATAGGCACAAAATAAGCAGCTGAAACAAGGAATCCTCCAATTTCCAATCCTAATTCCGGTCTAAGACCAAAAGAGAATGCGCTTTCACCTTCAACCACCGTAGAACTTCCAGAGGCATCGCTTATAGTTACATCAGGAGTGGAAAATTGACTCAATCCAAGGCCTAATGCTCCATATGGGCTAAATGTATTGTCTCTATCTAGAAATCTATATTGCGATTTTACTCCATAAAGAGATAAACCGTAAATACCTATATCGAAAGCATCAGAGCTATTTTTCCCGAACAGTGCATTTCCACTAAACATTAGTCCAACACTCAGCTTTTCATCAAAGCTTTCTAAATAATACATGGCGTCAAAATCGTATCCAATTCCGAAAGAGGATTGTTTTTCATCGGTCACAGGGTCTTTAAAGGCGTCACCTTGTGGACCTGCATAACCAACTTGGCCTGAAAGTGAAAATGTTTGGGCACTAGAAATTGCTGGAATAAATAAGCCTAGCAATAAAGCTCCAAATAGAGCTTTTGATAAAGAAAATTTCATAGTAATATTTTAAATGTTAATCTGTTAAAAGTAACTATTTGATTTAAGGTTAAGACCGCTGAAGATTTAATTTGAAAAATATCCTGCAGCGCAGAGTTAAAACTACTGCGTAACTTTTCAATTGGACATCCTGCAGAACAGGGTTCTTGTCAACTTACCACTCGATACAATCTTGCGGCAGCGGGGGATGCAGAATTGGCTTTTAATTTATCATTTCACGGACTGCAAGTCCGCGCCAACCGGTTTAATAATTAAAGATTCCTAGTCCGAATATCTCCTCCAATATTTCTTACCAGGTTGAATTACAATCACGTCTTTCTGCAAATAATTTGAACATTGATCAGCCTTACGAATTGCTTCTTCAAGGCTATCAGCTATTCCAACTTTAAAAGTATTCCGTTTGTCGCAAATTAAATTTACTTGATATTCAACATAAATATTGGTTGAACTTTGAGCACTAATTCCAACAGCTGTATGGATTGTTGATTTTTGTTTCAATCGCATTACAGAAATGTAATTAATGTTGGTAGGTAAGGGCTTCCATTTCCCTTGTTGATATTTTCCAAAACTCAGCCCCACTCGGTGTACTTGTTTTCTTAAATCAATCTCTCTAAATCGCTTAGGAATAAAAAATGGCATTGAACCAACAATTGCTATAATTCCAATTTGCCAAACTTCAAATAGAGCAATAAACCCTCCCAAAGCAACCAACAGACCAACCCCTCTTAAAATTGGAGGTGGACTTAGCTCCTCTTTTATGATATGTTGATCGTTGGTTTCGATTGGCACAAATTACGAACGGAAACTATTTCTCTATGCTTTTCATCACAATTTGTTATTCCAAAAAAAATCCTCCAAGGTTTGTAAAACCTTGGAGGATTAGTACAATTTATTTTAAGACATAACTTATTTCACTGCCTCTATTCCGCAATCCAAGAAGTCAGAATATTCTTCAACGCTTGGCGTATATCCAACAGGGTTTCCTATTAGATAACCATCAGGACTGAGCATCACATAGTAAGGTTGAGAGTTGTTATTGAAAACTTGAGTTTGGAAGGTAGCCCATTTATTACCAATAGTTTTAATCTTCTTTTTCTTCATCTGACCCTCTACTTCATATTCAAATACACCTTGTTGCTCTTCCGGTAGCATAACTTTGTCGTCAACGTAAAGTGAAACCAACACAAAATCATTTTCTAGCTTTTCTTTGATGCTTTCTACTGTCCAAACTGACTCTTCCATTTTACGACAATTCACACAGGCCCAACCTGTGAAATCAACTAATAATGGCTTATTTACTCGTTTGGCCTCCGCCATAGCTTCTTCAAAACTATCAAATGGAGCATGAAACGTTTCCTTCTCATACCAAGAGTAGAAAGTTGGAGGTGGAAATCCACTTAAAAGATTGTGATTCCAAGGTGGAGTTTTCATTACGCCAGGGGCGATGTAAATGGTGAACACCAATACAACAATGCCAAAAGCTTTTCTAAAAGGTGATAAGTTTGCAACAGGCGAATCGTGAGGGAATTTAATGAGTCCAAATAGGTACAAGGTCAACCCTGCAAAAATGAGCGTCCAAATCAAGAAGAATGTTTCTCTGTGAACTACGTTCCATTGTTCTACTAAATCCGCATTCGAAAAGAATTTAAGCGCTAATGCCAATTCTATGAATCCTAATACCACTTTCACTGAATTCAACCATCCACCTGATTTTGGCAACTTGCTCATCATGCTTGGGAAGGCTGCAAAAACTGCAAAAGGAAGTCCTAAAGCAATTCCAAAACCACTCATTGCTGCCGTTATCGGCCACGGGCCGTTTTTCAATGCCGAACCTAAAACAGTTCCTAAAATTGGCCCCGTACAAGAAAAGGAAACCAAAGCTAGTGTTAATGCCATGAAGAAAATCCCTAAGGTTCCACCAACCTGCGATGCAGAATCGGCTTTGTTGGTTAACGATGCCGGCAAGGTTATTTCAAAATAGCCAAAAAAGGAAATGGCGAACACCACAAATACGATGAAGAAAATAATATTTAGCACTACACTTGTTGCAATTTCACTGAGTACCTCTGGGTCAGCATTAAAGTGAAATGGAATACTTAAGATCGCGTAGATTAAAAAGATAAAGAAGCCGTATAAAACAGCTTTTCCCAATCCTTTTACACCACCATCTCCTTTGGTAAAAAAGCTTACCGTCAAAGGAATCATTGGGAATACACAAGGCGTTAACAAGGCAATTAAACCTCCAACAAAGCCCATAAAAAATACAACCCACACATTACTGACATCTTGAGCATCTTCTTTACTTTCAACACAAGTTCCTCGAGGATTTTCTAAATCAACATTTGGTAGAAATGGAATAATAGTAGCTACATCTAAGTTGGCTTCAACGTCGCTTTTTTCAAGTGCATTGAGTCCCTTTCCTGAATTTAAATCAAACTCAACTTCAATTAATTCTGGCGGTAAACACATGGATGCGTTACAAACAATAAACTCGTATTCAATTGAATATTTATCGCCTGTTACATCGCTTACTGTTCGAATAAACTCAACTTGATTTTCATAATAGTTTAAGTCTAAGTCAGCTGTAGGATCAAACTTTGAAATTAACTCTCCAGTTTCTTTGGTTTCCGTATCTGGCTCCATGGCTTTGTTCAAGTAAAACTTGGTAGCCATTACTTGCTCCTCCTCCGATTTCTGTTTTTGAGAGTATAAATGCCAGCCCTCTCCAATGGTTCCTTTGAAATGGAAATTGTAACTACCATCCTCATTTTTTGTAGAAAAGTAGGTCCACTTGGTTGCCTTTAAATAATCGTCTGAAACATCATCTCCACTACCACCTACTTCTTTCTCGGGAACTTCATCTTCCAGAACGTCACCTGTTGTTTCTTTTTCATCAGTAGAAGTTGTAGTTCCTGAGCTTGCAGGAATCTTAAATTCCAAATCAACGTATTCCGGTGGAAGACACTTTTCAGCATCGCAAACCATAAAGTACGCTTCTCCAACTGCAGTGTACGCGGCAGCGCTGATAGATTTAATTTTTTGACTAAAAGTTACTTTGCCTTCAAAATAATTTAGATCCATATCGAAATTTGGATCGAATTCCGTTTTAGCTTTAGGCTCTTTCACCTTACCTACTAATTCAAAATCTACAGACTTAGTAAAGGTAAATTCTGTTGCTATTGGACCATCATCACTTGGTAAATATTGAGAATATAAGTGCCAGCCTTCTTCAATAGATGCTGTCATTTGCAATTCAAAGCTACCATTACCCAACTCCTTTACTTCCGTCTTCCAGCTTACTGGATTAAAGATTTGAGCATTTAAAATAGTAGCTGAAAAAAATAGCAAAATGCTAAGAAAAGTTGTCCGCATGGCCTAGTCTTTTAATGTGCGTGCGAATTTAAGATAAATGTTTAGCTAATATTAATGGAAAATGAAGAATTAAGAAAGTTATAAGAATTGAAGAATTAACGAGACGAATGAACGAGGAATAAACGAAAATTACTATTTACCCTTTTAACAACTCATCGTTTAAACCCAATTTAAAATACTTTCGAATGCCAAAAACTGCTGCGTACAAAAGTGGTGTATCAACAGCCGCCACAAGTACTTTGAACAAAAAGCCACTCAGCAACAAATCTGAAAACCTCACCCACTCGATGATGCCAAAAGAGCACAAAAGCACTAATACCGTTAAGGTATCAATAAACTGAGAGAACATGGTAGAAGCGTTATTTCTCAGCCATAAATGCTTGCCTTTCGTTTTCTTTTTCCAGAAATGGTAAATTCGAATATCAATCAATTGCGCCAATAAATAGGCAGTCATAGAAGCGCTAACAGCAATTGCTGTGAACCCAAATACCTCATGAAAGGTTTCGTTCTGTATCGGCGACCAAGAAGTAGCTGGCACTGCATCCGCCAAATAAACAATTCCCAACAAAAATACAGTTGCAAAAAGTCCAGACAATACAACTTCATTCGCTCTTTTCTTTCCATAAATTTCTGAAATAACATCAGTAATTAAGAAGGTAATGGGGTAGGGCAAAATTCCAACTGAAATTTCAAAGGTGTATATGCCGAAAAAATCCCATGTAAAAAACTTTTGAAAAATGAGATTACCAGCTACCAACGAGGCAATAAACAGAGCAGCCAAAATAAGGTAAAGTCGCTCGGCTTGTCTCTGTTTACTTTTCATGAATAATTTTTATTTTTAACAACTTACTTGAATCTTCAGTCACTTTAAATCGATCATCTAAGCGATGACCAATGAGCCACACGATTTTATCTTCAGAAAGTAAAACGTAGGTCTTCTCTTTTTGTGCTCTCGATACCTTCAAATCGATTAAAATATCGCTTATTTTTTTCTTTCCTTGCATTCCCAAAGGTTGCATCTTATCTCCGTCTGCCCATTTTCGAACAGTAAGGGGATAAACTAATTTGGATCGATCAACCACTTCTTCATTCTTACTTTTAAATGGTGCGTTATACTCCTCATTTAAAAACCGTTGAAACTCTAGATGAATGGGATCATACATAACACTTGTATTTTTATCGATGTGATATGCTGTAGAATCTTCTTTTTCTATACCACGAGTAATTTCAAACTGCTCACGATCAACAAAAATTGTCCAGTCCTTTCCAATAAAAACTTTCCCCACTTGTTTCTTTTTTATACACATCAGCAAATTACTAACCTGAACAGGATTGAACCCTAAAGGAGCTAATAGGTGATATAAATAAAACTGTTTCCGATCTAGCTTTTCAATGGTGGAATATGCAACATAACCCTTCTCTAACTCTAATGTCAAATCTTTTGACTGTTGCTCAACGTATTCTTGAAGTATGTCGTAGGTTTCTTTTAAGTGGTTCAAATTCTGCCGCATGGTATTCAACAAACTCGGATTTCTTTCTTTCCATGGAGCAATTATCTCGTGCCGGAACCAATTGCGATCATAATTAGTAGACTCATTTGAGCGATCTTCTCTAAATTCTATAGCATTCTCGTTTGCATACTCTCGAATCTCTGCTTTAGTAAAACCCAATAAAGGCCTAAATTTTTCACAGGTAGAACGAATTCCTGCCAACCCTTTCACTCCTGTTCCTCTATTCAAATTGAGCAGAAACGTTTCTACATCGTCCTCTAAATGGTGCGCAGTTGCCAAACAATCATATTGATGCACATCTGCTAACTCTTTAAAAAAATTATATCGTAATGTTCTAGCCGCCATCTGAATAGAAACACCGCTTTCTTCCGCAAACTTTTGAGTGTCTACTTTTTTAGTGTAAAAAGGAATTTTCCGCTCGGTAGCTATTCTTTTAACTAATGCTTCATCTGCATCACTCTCCGCGCCACGCAAACTAAAATTCATATGTACCACACCATATAAATAATTTGACTTATCTATTAAGTGCCACAAAACCATAGAATCAACACCTCCACTCACCGCAACCAATATTTTTTGATCAAAACGAATGTTGTAATTCTTAGATTCCTTTTTTATTCTTTTTAACATCATTTTTCCCCTAGTTCAAAAATTGCTTTGGCTTTGAGCAAGCATTCCTCGTATTCCTTTTCCGGCTCAGCTAAATCAGTGATAGCTCCGCCTACAGTCAAAGATAAATACTTGTTTGTTGCAGAATACATCAAGCTTCGAATAATCACGTTAAAATCGGCATCGCCCTCAGGACTGATATAACCAACACTGCCAGAATATAACTCTCTTCTCGACTTTTCATACTGATCTGCCAATTGCATCGCAGAAATTTTTGGAGCACCAGTCATGCTGCCCATCGGAAAAGTGGTGGCAATTAAATCAAAAATGTCAAAGTTTTTACTCAAGGTTGAACTTACCGTAGAGATTAATTGATGCACTTGAGGAAATTGATATACCCCAAATAATTCATCAACCTTAACAGAACCTCTGGAGGCGGTGCGCGATAAATCATTTCGAACCAAATCTACAATCATTACATTTTCAGACTGCTCTTTAAGGTCAGATCTTAGTTCATTCTTTAAGGCTTCATCTTCTTGAATTGAATATCCTCTTTTAATCGTTCCCTTAATGGGTTGAGAGTATACTTTATCTCCGCGCTTCGTAAAAAACCGCTCGGGTGAAGCGCACATCAAGAAATCATTTTGCAACTTGTAAAAGGCTGAAAAAGGCATCGCCGATTTTTGGTTTAACATACTGTATGTGGAAGTTGCATCTAATTCTACTTGATTTGCATAAAATTCTTGACAGTAATTGATCTCATAAATATTACCCCATTGAATCTCGTTTTTCAGGCTTTGAATGGCCGTTAAATATTCCTCTCTCTGCATTCTCGCCTCCAACTTTGGCAGAGTCGTTTTAGTCAATTTAAACTGCTTCAACTTCTCTATAAACAGCGCGATTAAATCCTCATTTTCTCCAAAAAAAGTAACTTCATCTTGCCCTCGTTTCTGAACCACTACAATTTCAGGTTCAAAAAAACAAAAATCACCAAACTCAAAATTGCTTGGGTGTTGAGAAGTTAAGCGCTCTAATTTGTTTTTCAAATCATAGCCCAAATGACCAAAAAGCCAGGTTTGCTCTTGATTGTAAAACGATCTTAATTCACTTATATCGTTACTCTTCAAAATTCGCTTACTGCCTAGTCCAGCCAGTAGGGAATAAACTCCATATGTGTCTTCATAGGCGTTGCTGTTGAGTACGGATGCGTGCTGAAAATCCTTCGTCCAGTTCACTAAAACATCAGTAAAATGCGGATATTCGGAACGTAATATTTGAGCTATTTGTCTCACCTCACAAAGGTATGTTTTCACAAGAAGAGTAGATACGCTAAATTTAAAATTGATGGATACATTTGTCTGTTCATGAAAAAAACCGAAATCATTTCGATTATTAGGCAGCACCTAGAAACTCAACTTTTTGATTATGTGGAAGAACTAAATTCTACAAACGAAGAAATTGGAAAAGAAACTAAAAGCAGCGCCGGGGATAAATTTGAAACCTCAAGAGAAATGATGAACCAGGAAGTAAGTCGTATTGAGGAGCGCATAGCCTATTTAAAAAGACAGTTAAATTCGTTGAATCAAATCTCTACAAATACAGTGGAAGCCATTACAAATGGCAGTTTAGTTTTAACCAATCATGGTCTATTTTTCTTTGGCATAGCATTCGGAAAGTTGAGCATAGAGGATAACCCTCTTTTAGGATTGTCGTTAAACTCTCCTTTAGGACAGTTAATGAAAGACAAAAAAACGGGAGAAGAACTTACTTTTATGAACCGTAACTACAAGATTAAATCAATTCAATAATGGGTTCAAAACTTTTATTTTACCTTGTCATACTGCCAATTTCAAAATTGCCTTTTGGAATGCTTTATTTGATTTCAGACTTTTTGTACTTGATCTTATATAAAATCATCGGCTATCGAACAAAAGTTGTACGGTCAAACCTAGAAAACTCTTTTCCCGACAAAACGAGTTCAGAAATAAAAAAAATAGAAGCCAAATTTTACAGTCATTTGTGCGATTTGGTTGTAGAGAGTTTAAAAGCCTTTAGCATTTCTTTAGATGAGGCTAAAGAGCGCATGAAGGACCGAAATATTGAAGTGGTGAACCAATATTACAAGCAAGGCAGACAAGTAGTTTTAGTTGGCGGGCATTATGGGAATTGGGAGTTATTTGCCATTACCATTGGCGCCACCACCGAACACAAAGCGCTTGCCCTTTACACTCCACTAAAGAATGAATTTATTAACGATAAAATAACTAAAAGTAGATCAAAATATGGCTTAGGAATGCTCTCCATAAAGGAAATAAAATCGAAACTTACGGAGATCAATTCAGACTTATATGCCACAATATTTGGAGCAGATCAGTCACCGAGAAAAAGTCAACGAGCTTATTGGGTAAAATTCTTAAATCAAGAAACAGGAATTCAATTTGGCACTGAAAAATTTGCAAAAGAGTTTAATGCCGTGGTTATCTTCACCAATATTTACAAAGTAAAACGAGGCTATTATGAACTGCAATACGACGTAATTACGGAACAACCCAACGAAGAGGAATTCGGATATATTTCAAAAACGCATACAGAAATGCTCGAAAAAGTGATTCAAGAGCAGCCCGAATTTTGGCTCTGGAGCCACAAACGTTGGAAACACAAGCGACCTGAAGATGAAATTTTACACTAGTCTATTTCTTTTTCCGAACAGACTTTAGCGAAATAACAATAAGTGCACCTCCAATGATGATGGACGAAAAAGCACTGACCATTGAGCCTTTATTTCCTGAAACATTCCCATTGTAGATCATTAGCACGCCTAAAAATATTAGAAAGCCCGCAATGGATAACAAAACTGTAGATTGACCCTTCTTTTTTGACATAATTCAATTTTTTACTAAAGATAAAAAATTTGTCAAATTTTAGAAATAGTCTTTATAGTTTTCGCCCCATTAAAAAAGGGCGAATAAAAATACCTTTCGCCCTTTTTAAACTTTCTGAATCACTTAGGCTTACGCTCTATCTCTTACCATTTTCTCAAGGGTATCAATCCACAGCGGGTGATCGTTCAAACTTTCTACCAATTGAACTTTTTCTCCACCGTGCTCCTCAAATATCTCTTGGTACTCAATTCCAATCTCTACCGTAGTTTCCAAGCAGTCGGCTACAAAAGCCGGCGAAAAAGCTAAAATCTTCTTATCGCCTTTCTCTGCTCTTTCTTTTATAAAATCATCTGAAAAAGGACGCAACCACTTTTTATCTAACCTCGATTGAAAAGCAACCGTATATTTCTCTTCAGGAATACCTAGTTTTTCCACCAACAATCGGGTTGTACCGTAACAAGTTGCTTTATAGCAATATTTGTTGTCTTCGGTTACTTCATTTTCGCAATTATGATCAGCACAAGGCACTCCATCATCGTAAACCTTATCTACATGGCGCTCTGGCAAACCGTGGTAACTGAATAAAACGTGATCGTATTCGTCAATGTTGTATTGGTTTGCTCTAGCTACAAAGGAGTTGATAAATCCCTCATCGTCCCAAAACTGACTCACCATGGCTATTTCAGGTATTACCCACCACTTCGAAATAATTTTCAATGCTTTTTCCATTGCAGATCCAGAACTTGCCGAAGCATAATGCGGAAACAATGGAATAATAATCAGCTTCTTGTAATTTTTAAAGCGCATCTCTCCCATCACCTTGTCCATACTTGGATTTTGGTAACGCATGGCTAAATGAACTCCAAAATCTTCTCCCAATTGAGCTTGCAATTTTTCAGCAACACTTTCACCGTGGTAGATTAAAGGAGAACCTTTTTCAGTCCATAATTCCTTGTAAATTTTTGTAGAACTGAAAGAACGGAAAGGAACGATAATTCCGTTTACTAATATTTTTCGAAGCAACCATGGGATATCGATTACACGTGGATCATTTAAAAACTCCGATAAATAAGTTCTAACCGGTCCCCACTTGGCATCGTCTGGTGTGCCAAGGTTTATTAATAATACTCCCGTTTTTGACATGTTGTTGGTGTTAAATAGAAACAGCAAGAAGACATCCATCTTGCTTTTTTGTTCTAATTTATTCGTCCATTCTGATTACTCAGTATTCATTCAATTTGCCCTTTACCTCAGTAAAATTGAAATTCTTTTTTATTTCTTTATTCGACTAAGGCTTTGCTAACGCAAAACCAAGTCTCATTAAACGTGGATGGCTCTGTTACCTGTTGCAGCTAACATGGCTTCTCTGGTAGACTCAGAAAACGTAGGGTGAGCATGAGAAATTCTAGAAATATCTTCTGCTGTTGCTCTAAACTCCATCGCAACTACTGCTTCCATAATCATATCTGCGGCTCTTGGTCCGCAAATGTGAACACCCAAAATTTCATCTGTTTCCTTATCTGCCAATACCTTTACCAATCCGTCAAGATCCATAGACGCTCTTGCTCGACCACTTGCTTTAAAAGGGAAGGATCCAGTTTTGTATTCAACTTTAGCTTCTTTTAATTCTTCCTCTGTTTTACCAACAGAAGCAACTTCAGGCCAAGTATAAACAACCCCAGGAATTAAGTTATAATCAATGTGCGGCTTTTCGCCATTCATGTATTCTGCTACAAACGTTCCTTCTTCTTCCGCTTTATGCGCCAACATTGCACCTTTAATTACATCGCCAATTGCATAAATCGTTGGAACGCTGGTTCGCAAGTGTTCGTTTACCTCAACTCTTCCTCTTTCGTCTGTTTTTATACCTACTTTATCCAAACCTAATTTGTCCGTATAAGCAACTCTACCAACAGAAACTAAACAATAATCGGCTTCCAACACAACCTCAGCCCCTTTTTTGTCATCGGCCTTTATGGTAACTGTGTCACCGTTTCGGGTAACCTCTTTCACCTTGTGACTTACTAAAAAGTTCACCCCCAACTTTTTCAAAGACTTCATCAATTCCTTACTCATGGTCGAATCCATGGTTGGAATAATACGATCCATGTATTCAACAACCGTTACCTCCGTTCCTAAACGAGCATAAACTGAACCTAGTTCTAATCCTATAACACCTCCACCAATAACAGTCATTTTCTTGGGCACTTCTTTTAATTCTAATGCCTCAGTTGATGTTATTATTCTTTCTTTATCAATATTAATAAATGGCAACGAACCGGGTTTTGACCCAGTAGCAATGACCACGTTCTTTGCTTCAATTTTCTTAGCTTCTTCACCTGCAGAATCATCAATTGCAATTACCGTTTTCGATTCGAAAGAACCCATTCCATGATATACATCAATTTTGTTCTTTTTCATTAAAAAGTCGATACCGCCTACTGTCTGCTCAACCACACCTCTTTTTCGAGCAATCATTTGCTCAAAGTTTACCTTTAAATCTTTCAAATCAATACCATGCTCCGTAAAGTCATGTTTTGCTTGGTGAAAATGCTCTGAAGAATCTAACAGTGCTTTTGATGGAATACAACCAACGTTTAAACAAGTACCGCCAAGGCTATTGTATTTTTCAATTAAAGCAGTCTTCATGCCTAACTGAGCGCATCTTATTGCTCCAACATATCCGCCGGGACCTGAACCTATTATCACTACATCGTATTTTTCCATAATTGTTGTATAAAATTGGTGTGCAAATTTACTGAAAGTATTAATCTACACTAAATAATAAGTAGACGAATACTCGAAAAAGAATCGTCTGATTCTATTCTTAAATTGACTAACATAGTCGTATTAATTGCTCAACCTCTTCCCCGTTTTATTTAATGTTCTAACCACTGTTAAAGCAATCATTAAACCGGCTAACAAACTTGCAATCCGACCAATGTAGTCTCCATACTTAGCATAAAAGGTAACCGTAGAGTTTAACTTCACCTTAGCCGAAATCACGGCATCTTCCCACCATTCTGTGCGCTCCAAAACACTACCCCTGTCATCAATAACAGCTGAAATTCCGGTATTTGCAGAACGCACAATGTACTTTCTATTTTCAATGGCGCGCAGTCTGGCATAAGCCATATGTTGTTTATAGCCAGGAGTATCATCCCACCAACCGTCATTGGTGATTATGGCAAATAAGTTGGCTCCTTGCCTGCTATATTCTGTTACATACTCGCCATAAATAGACTCATAGCAAATTATAGGAGCAATAATTGCTGAATCTTTACCTGAACGAAACACTGTTGGGTGTTCCGAAGAACCCAAAACTCCGGAAGTTCCTCCTAAGTTGATGGATAATTTTTTCAAAAAAGGAATAGCATTAATGAAAGGCAGTTTTTCAACACCTAAAACCAATTTAGATTTTTTGTGCATTTGAGTTTGCGCTGAACTGTCAATAAAAATTGCTGAATTGTAATTCTCATAAAACCCATTTCCATCTCTAAACCCTCTTGCTGCAGGGGTTAATTCTTCTCCTGGCAAAAACAAATGAGTAGACAATGAACCTATAATGGTTTTCAAATTAGGTGAAGTCTCATGCAATTCACGAATTTTTTCAGTGGCATACAAAAACTCAATTTCATGCTCCCAATGAGACTCTGGAATGGCCGTTTCTGGAAAGATAAGATAATCAGTGGTTGGCGTTAACTTTTCCTTCGCCAATTCAATCATTTTATCAATTTGCTCAGAAGGAGGGGTTCTAAACTTGGTGGTGTAGGGGTCGATATTTGGCTGAACAATAACTACCTCTACTTCATCCCCGGTTGCATTATCGTTTTGCAGCGCCAACATTGACAACAGAAAAGAAGCCACAATAGACAAAACAATAACTCCTAAATACCTCAGCTTTACATTACTTTTTGATTGCAAGTCACGCAAACCAAAAAATGCTAATAAATTCATAACGAGCACAAAAACACTCCCTCCCAACACACCAGTATATTCGTACCACTGAACTAAATTCGGCTTATTTGTAAAAGCATTTCCTAAGGTTAACCACGTCCAAGATAACTCCCAGTTTAAATGCAAATATTCAAACGCTATCCAATAGAGCACAAAAGAGATGTAACCTTCTTTTCTACCAACTTTCATTTTAGTGACATGAAATAGTGTAAATACAATTGCCATGAAGAGTGAATTGCAAATCACAGCCATGCAAGCGCCCCATAAAGAAGCGTTATAAATCCAATACGTAGTAATTAAATTAAATACAAAAAAGGCAACGTACGATTGAAAGAATACCGCTAACCATGCTAATCCTTTTTGTTTAGAGATTTGCTCTTCAACCCATAATAACGGAAAGAATGCAACAAATAAAGAGAGTATACTCCCCCCTATTTCAGGCCAACTGATGGCCAATAACAATCCGCTGCCTGCGGAAGTTAACAATAACTTAACTCTACTCATTTCTTAAAATTCTGTAAACAAAACTATTAATATTTACCTTTGCAGCTCTAAATATTAACATATGAAAAGACTTTTATTTCTCGCCTTATTTGTACCCTTCTTTGCAACAGGCCAAATCATTTCAGCAGATAGCACTTCCATCAACTTTGGAGTAGTGATGGTAGGCTCAACCGATAGTGCTTTAGTAACACTAAGAAATAATGATGCGGCGCCACTTAGCGTGACCAACATAAAATTTTATACCATTTACGGAGAAGTTCCCTTTTCAGCTTCGCAAGCATCTTTTACCATACCAGGAAATGGTTCATCTGCCATTTGGGTGTATTTCTCACCGGTTCAAAACATTTTGCACAATTCCACAATGGTAGTTCAGCACAATGCATCTAGCGGACACGAAGCCATTTCGCTTCAAGGCCAAGGCCGATTTCCTTTAGCGTACTATAACACTACTGAGAACCTTGATGAGGAAGCATTGAAATTGGCCTTGAGAACTAGATTAGCTCAAGGTTATAGTCAACTGAGCTACAATGCAGCGAGAGATGCCATGTTCATGACGATTGACAACAAAAGATTTAACGGACAAGGTGCAACCGTAAACACCTTAGAATGTGTTTACACCGGTTTTAACAAGACCGGTTATTCTAGCAGAAGTGATGCTCAAAACACTAACCCGCAATTCAATACAGAACATACTTTCCCTCAAGGTTTTTTCAATTCGAATCTGCCTATGAGAAGCGACATCCATCATTTATACCCTACTACGAATAACTCTAACTCACAGCGGGGCAATAAACCTTTTGGAACTGTAACCAACGGCACAGCGGTAACCTTGGGTGGTGGTTCATTTTACAACAATACCACATTTGAACCTCGAAACGCTCAAAAAGGAGCCACCGCAAGGGCAATGATGTATTTTGTCGTTCGATATCAAGATTACTCTAATCACTTCTCTGTGCAGCAAAACATATTGAGAACTTGGCACAATAATTTCCCGGTAACTCCTGCTGAAATAACTAGAAACAATGACGTTCAATTGGTTCAAGGAAACAGAAACCCTTTTGTAGATTACCCACAATTAGAAAAGAGAATCACCAACTTTGTGGCCAACTCTGTAGCAACTCCGGTAAACGGATTAGATGTGTTACAAACCTCAATTAACTTTGGAACATTTGTTAACCAAACACCCGACACCTTTGATTATGTTCTTGTAAACAGGGGCAACACGGTGATCAACTTTAGCAATTTCACCTTAAGTAATACTGCTATTTTATCCTTTGCTTCAGGTTCTGGAAACAACGTAAGTTTAAACCCCGGGGACGCCCTAGAAATTTCTGTAATTGCGCAAACTTCAACAACAATTACCTTAAACGAAAATTTAACATTCAATACCAATCTACCTTTTCCATCGGGTAGCTTTTCAGTTCCAATTTCTGGTACTTCAGTTATCGTTGGTTTAGAAAACACACCTTTAAACCAACAGCTAAGCATCTTCCCTAACCCAATTCAAAACACATTAAACATTGAAATGGAGGAAGGAACAACTAGTTTGAATATGCAATTGTTTGACCTATCAGGTAAAGCAATAACTCTTGACTTTAAAAAACAAATAGGCAGGTACACTACCTCAACATCTGAGTTAGCAAAAGGAGTGTACTTTTTACGTATTAGCAGTAACAAAGAACAAGTTGTAAGAAAGGTAATCAAACAATAAAAAAGTAAGCACATAAAAACAAAAGGCCTTCGATAACGAAGGCCTTTTTAGTTAGATCTATGTTCTTTTGTTAAAAATCATATCGCAAGCCAAAAGAGGTAACGTTGGCCGTAGTGCTAATCATGTTTAATTCAGGTACGCTCTGAAAAGTTAAACTAGGTCGTGACTCACTAAACAAATGATATTTCTTTAAAGATTCTTTTCTCTTGCCAACTCTAAAATCAACTCCTATTGGTAAATAAACTCTTCCAAAAAAACCACCGTCATTTCTAAAACGTTCTTCTGTATTTTCATATTCAAAATCCGAGTTAAATCCATTATTTGAGCGGTCTTGTTCCTCTACGTTACTTCTAGTGTCGTAAGAAATGGTAGTATAAGGAGCAACGCTCAAACCTAAAGACAGTCCTACGCCCCCATAAAATTTCCAACGTTTGTTTGGATTTGTACTTATTACTACGTCTGCATCAACCATCACGTGGCGCTGCGTGTATGACAAGTTATAATCTTGCGAATAAACGGAATCAATAAAAGTCTGCTCTCCACTTCTTGAAGAAGTGAGTGTGTCAACTCTATACCTATTCGTTTTACCATAGCTCAAGTAGAAAATATCTGCTTGCTGATAACTTACACCAAACCTAAACTCTGTGTTTAATCGAGACAATGTTTCGCTCGTTGGTTTGTCAAAAACCAAATTCACACTAAAAGTCTGACCTGAACTTCCGTAAAATGAATTTTGCGCCCTAAATCCGACAATATCCAACTCTTGAAATGTTGAATTGGGAGCTAATTTCTGAAAATCTGAAAGATTGCTTACTGCTGAGTTTCCAGAATAAAAGCCAATTTGAACATTGGCTGACTTAACTTGCAAAACAGAATTTTCAGCTACCTGAGCTGTTAAGCCCAATCCGAATAGACTAATTGTTGCACTTAAAAGGATTTTTTTCATTTGGTTTAAAATTTACTTACAAACGGAAATGAATGCAAGTTAGTATTACCTCAACAAATACATTTTTCCAAAGTTGCGAACGAAGGACTGATCTACTGCTAAGGTAAAAAACAGTATTAGTTTTTTCACTGGCCTTTATTTATATCAATTCGAAGTGAGAAGATATTAGAACTTTGCGCCACAGAAACTTCACCCAAATTGGTGAAAGCATAATCGATTGTGAAGTAAGAAAATTTCACGCCTAAACCAAAATTCGGCTGAACAGTTGTCAGCCTATTACCGCTTATGTCCGTAGTGACTTGAAAGTTACCAACGCCTCCACGTAAAAATATTTTGTCATTTAAAGAAGCCTCAATTCCAAAATTTGGATCCATTGATGCAAAGTTCGAACGAAAAAGAGTATTCCTCTTTCCATCGAATGTGTTAATTAAGTTCAATTCTGTTTGCAGTGCCAATTTAGAAGTTATTTCAAATGCTCTATTCACACCCAACACCAATTCAGGAACCGTAACTTCTACGCTGCTTCCGGGCAATTCATTTCCTGTTGCAAGAAAGGTTTGCTCTGTTTCAGCATCTAAATCTGTTGTCCAAGCATTAAAGGTTCCGGTAATGTCTCTTCCCATGGCGGCAAAAGTCCATTTATCTTTTACGTACTGAGCGCCTGCATCCAAGCCAAACCCCCAAGCGTTAGAAAAATCGCCAACCCTTCTGTGAATGATTTTAGCATTTCCTCCAAGGGTTAAGCCATCTATATTCGTTTTTCGAGAATAACTAATAACGCCGGCATAATCTACCGCCGAGAAAAAAGATACCCGATTAAAATCAATATTTCCTTCGTTGTCAATTAGGCGGGCCGTATTGGGAATGTCATCTACTCCAAATCGAATAAGCGACACAGCTATTGCACTCTTATCGTCTACCTTTAATCCTAAGCCAAAATAATTATAACCAGCTATGCCGGCAAAAATTTCCGCATGCATGGCAGCTAGTTGATAGTCGTCTTCCATCCGAACCAACCCGGCAGGATTCCAATAAGATGATGTTACGTCATTCGTACTAGCAATTGCAGCATTTGACATTCCCAAAGCACGAGCACCAACACCAATTTTTAAAAATTCATTGCTGTACTTGACTTGTGCCAAAACGCTTAAACTTGAAAAAGCAAATAAAAATCCTATTAAAAAAGTCCGCAAAAGCATAGAGTTAGTTTGAAATTCAACACTGTAAACTATAAAAAGTGCTGTTTATTTCCCAGAGCATAAAAATATTCATAAATATCGACAATTCATGGAACATTGCAGTATAATAGTACTTTGACGTAGCACCTACAAGAACTTTCCAACCATAGAATTATCGCTATTTTTGCCCAAAATCTGGACGTGAAAAAAATCATACCCAACGCCATTACTTCTGCCAATCTTTTTTGCGGCTGCTTGGCCATTACACAAATTGCTGAAGGCAACTTTATAATAGCTTCACTGTTAGTACTACTAGGTGCTTTCTTCGATTTCTTCGACGGATTGGCTGCTAGAGCCCTAAAGGTAGGTTCTCCTTTAGGTGCGCAGCTAGATTCATTAGCAGATATGGTTACATTCGGGCTAGTTCCGGCCTACTTAGCCTTTGAACTGCTAAACAATTTAGATTACAGCATTCTTAATTACTCCGCATTTTTAATTGCTATTTTCTCTGCCGTTCGACTTGCAAAGTTTAATATAGATGACCGCCAAAGTACCTCCTTCATTGGTGTTCCAACTCCTGCAAATGCCCTTTTTTGGATTTCAATACCGCTCATATTTTGGCAAGTAGAAAACCATATTCATTTTGTTTCTGTCGATTTCTTACTTCCATTTTTCAATTCATTTTACGTTTTAATAGCAGCCATTGTCATTTTCTCTTATTTACTAATTGCAGAAATTCCTCTACTTGCCTTAAAGTTTAAAAATCTGAATTGGAAAGAGAATCAATTTCGATTTTTATTAATTGGAATTTCTATGATTTTAATTGTTGCTTTTCTTTTCGCAGCAATTCCATTTATCCTACTTTTGTACCTGATTTTATCAATCATTCAAAATAACTTACAAGCGAAGCAATGAAGTTCAAAGTTGAAATAGACATCATGCCTTTAAAGGCTCTTTTAGATCCTCAAGGAAAAGCAGTTACCTCAAGTTTAAAAAACTTAGACTTATCTGAAATAGATAATGTGAGAATTGGAAAACACATTACGCTAGAAATTGATGCTGCTGACAAAAGTTCAGCTGAAGAAAAAGTAGAGCAGGCTTGTAAAAAGATTTTAGCGAACCATTTAATGGAAAGCTATACCTATCAAGTAGAGGCAATTTAACGAAAGATTAATTTTTCGTTTGAGTTTCTTTGAAAATTAAGCTGGCTATTTATTAAATAGAGGGTTACGTTTCAACTCGAAATTCTTACCCAAGTATACCTTCCGAACTTGTTCATCGGCGGCAAGTTCCTCGGCTGTGCCCGCTTTTAAAATATTGCCTTCAAACAGCAAGTACGTTCGATCGGTTATGGCTAATGTTTCATCTACATTATGATCCGTAATTAAAATGCCAATGTTCTTTTGCTTTAAAGAAGCAACAATTGCCTGAATGTCTTCAACAGCAATTGGGTCAACTCCGGCGAAAGGTTCATCCAATAAAATAAACTTAGGATCGGTTGCCAAGCAGCGCGCAATTTCGGTTCTTCGTCTTTCTCCTCCAGACAAGAGGTCTCCCCTATTCTTTCGAACATGTTGCAATCCAAATTCATCCAACAAACTCTCTAGCTTTTCTTTTTGCTCCGATTTGGATAGTTTCGTCATTTCTAGAATAGCTTTTATGTTATCTTCTACAGAAAGTTTTCTAAAAATAGACGCTTCTTGGGCTAAGTAACCAATTCCATTCTGAGCTCTTTTGTACATTGGCAAATCAGTAATATCTTCTCCATCTAAAAATATTTTACCTTCATTAGGTGTTACCAAACCTACAATCATATAAAACGAAGTTGTTTTCCCTGCACCATTGGGACCTAATAAACCAACAATCTCTCCCTGATTTACTTCTATAGATACTCCCTTTACAACAGTTCGTTTCTTGTATTTTTTTATGATGTTTTCGGCTCTTAGCTTCATGCTTAAAATTTAATATCAATTGTTCCCCTTATACCGTATTCAGATACATTAGCGTGGTCAAGATAGTTTAAACGTTTTAAACCATCAATTCTTATGAATTTAAAAATATTTTCTATCCCAACTGCAAGTTCTACATAAGGCACATCAATTTCATAAGAAGTTTCAGGAAAAATTAATTCTGTTCTGTGTCGGTCACTCAATTTCCCTGCCACAGTTCGCAATGAAATAACTTCACGCCATTTTAGCTTTTGCATGATTGGAAATTTATTTAGAAAAAATCCATCAAAATGATGATCAATCATTACCGTGGCATATTCATCGCTTATGAATTCAAAGAAGTTCATCAGGTTAAATGCTCTCTTATCATAAAAATAAGTTTCGTTTCCATTATGAATTTCAAGTAAAGTATAAGGTAAGGTGCCAAAGTATTTTCCAGCGGTTACCCTAAAGTCTGTATAACCAAAAATTCCTACTCTAATTTTATCTGAAACGGCAATTTCAAATTTTTGGTAATTGTAGTCGCTGCCTAAAAAGTCCTTCACTCCAAAACCCAATTGCAATTCTAAAATCGGGTACTTTGTTCCCAAGCTAACTCTTTCAAACTCCCCATCAACGTACTTTTCCTTATACGCAAATCTTGTATACAGGCTAAACTCAGATGTTCGTATGGCTTTGTCATCAATGATACCAATCTCTGGATTGGGAATAAACCTGCGGTATTCTAAAGTCCCAACCGGTCGCATCACACGATGAGTAAACATGAATGAATTGGTAAAACCTGTAATCCACTCTCGTTTGTAACTAGTTTGATACGACTCTACATCAGTTAATTTATTATTGGGGTTTCTTCTTAAAAAAGAAGAGAGTATGTTGTCTTCTGAAAATGCATTTTGACTTTGGCCTAATTGTTCTAGATCTCTTTTGTAATCAAAACTTATCCACTGTCTAGGGTTGTCCTTTAACTTGTATAAAAAACCTCCACCGTATTTAAACCGCTGATCTGTTAATCCGTATGCCAGGTATCCATTTAGCTGTAACTTGGTGCTAAACTCGTTGCTCGTTCTTCCTCCAACCCTAAAACGATGACCTTCTACAGCATTGAAACTATACGTTTTAAAATAGGGGCCCAATTCAAAGTTGCCCATAAGGTGGTATCCGGTAAACACCAATTGAACAACATCTAACATGGTTTTAAATGCCGGCACATTTTTAACGGAGTCCACCATTTTATAAATTCCCAATTGATTGGCAGACAACGTATCGTGACGAGCAGTTTCCCAGAAATCTTGAGTTTTTAAGTTGGAGCCCTTCATAACGGTCACATTGTCGATGCCTTCATAGAATTTTTCTTCAGCTAGTTTATTGACCTTAAAATCTCGATAGGAAGTATTTTTCCTGCCATACAGTCCCATTACTTTCTCTCCTAACTCAAAGTCTACAACTAATTCATCTTTTTCTAGCATCCAGTATTTTCCATCTACTTGTTTGTATTTCTGCTTCACAGAGAAACCATTAATAAAATTGATATTGGCCCCTTCGTTTATTCTCGCTTCAACTTGTTTGATGGCGTAAGTTGTATCATTGATCCACATGGTGCCTGAAAAAACAGGCTCTTGGTTTTGGCGAGGCACAAAATCTATTTTATAACAATAGTTTCCGTCAATTACCAAACTATCAACTAAGTAATACCTATAAAACGTTTTACCAAAGTTAGCTATAGGACTTACGAATGATTTCCCAAAAACACTGATGTAGTTTTCGTAAATGTTCACGTTTTGGTACATATCTCCCAAAAACTGGGTAATGCTTTCGTTTGAGGTTCCTGAAACCTGTGAGGCTTTTATGTATTCTTTCTCCGATTTTGGTTCCCTTCTGTAGTAGAAGTCAGAAACCGACTCCGTCATAAACATTGGAAGAAATTCTTTATCTGCCGAGGTTGAGTCAACAAAATCAAATATGAATTGAAACTTTTTAAACATTTTCCGATTCTTAAAATCGTCGGTAATGTTATTTAAATCGAATTCTACTTTATTATATACCTCGTATTGATATGCGTCGTACTTTTCGCGGTTGTTAGCGGCCTTATTGTTGTAAACACGGTCTAAAATCTCGTGTGCAGGATTTCCTTGGTAAGTGATTACGACTTCATCTACAGAGACAGAACCCGACTCTAACTGGAAGTTTACAACCTGTTGAACATCTCGTTTTATTCTTTTCGCAAAGGGCTTGTAGCCAATAAAACTTGCTTGTAATGAATCCGTTGGATAATAAGTCTCTATTCGAAACTTTCCATCAATGTCAGTAGATGTTCCAACTTTTGAGTTTTTAAAAACCAAGTTTACAAAAGGTAATGTTTCTCCTGTTGTTGCATCTGTAACCACCCCTGAAACAATCGTTTTTTGAGCCAATAAAGCAGTTGAAAAAAGAAGTAAGCAAGTAAAAACTAGCCAACGTTGGACGCTTGAAATTGTCATTTTGGTGGTAATATAACTGACCTAAAATTAAGTAATCTTACTGCTTATACTAGTCCTCAATATTAATTACTTATTAAGATTTTTCTTCCTTCTTTTCAACCATCCTTGAAATTACAATACTGATTTCATACAGTAAAAGTAGCGGGAAAGCAACTAGTATTTGACTTGTCAAGTCTGGGGGAGTGATTAACCCTGACAAGAGCAATACTGCTACAATTGCATGACGACGATAGGTTTTCATCAGCTTTGGAGTAACAATTCCGATTTTAGATAAAAAATAAACGACTATGGGCAGTTGAAAAATTAAACCCGTTGAAAGTGTTATGGTTGTAACGGTTGAAATATAAGAGTTAAAACTTATCTGATTAACAATCATAGCACTTACAGAGTAACTCCCTAAAAACTGGACCGACAATGGTGTAATCATGTAATAACCAAACAATACACCAGATATGAAAAGAAATGAACCCCAAAAAACTAAGCCTCGGGCATAATTTTTCTCTCCTTTTTTCAGTGCCGGTTTAATAAAACGCCATACTTCGAAAAGAATGTATGGAAAGGCAACGATAAGACCTGCAATAAAAGACACAATAAGGTGCATTGAGAACTGCCCTGCCATGGTGAGGTTAACCAACTCAAAACTTAAATCTTCAAAACAAAGCGATCGACCAAGGCCCAAAAATTCAGACAATTGGCAGAACAATTGGTACGTTAAAAATGAATTGTACGCCGGAGCCAGCACAATAACATCAAATACAATCGATTTAAATGTAAATGCAACAATAGCTCCAACCAGAATTGCAATAACAATTCGTACCAAATGCCATCGCAGTACTTCTAAGTGATCAAGAAATGACATTTTACCTTCATCCTCGTCATCAAAACTTTGATCTAACGCCATTTTAAATTAATCCTTCCTTTAGTAAATCATGAAAATGCACTACACCGAGATATTTTTCTCCTTCGGTGATTAACAATTGAGAAATATTCAACTCCTTCATTCTTTCTGCTGCTTCAATGGCCATTGCTCCATTTTCTAGCGTTTTGGGGTTCAGCGTTAGAATATCTTTCGCCTTTAATTTTTGAAAATCTTCTTCTCTGCTTAACATTCTCCTTAAATCCCCGTCGGTAATTATACCAATTAACTTTTCTTCATCCACAACGGCAGTAACTCCAAGTCTTTTGCTAGAAATTTCAAGAATTACTTCTTTTAATGTAGCCTCTAATCCTACCTGAGGTTTTTCGTTTTGCTCAAACAAGTCAGAAACCCTTAAATACAACTTTTTCCCTAAGGCTCCACCAGGATGATACTTCGCAAAATCTTGGCTGCCAAAATCTCTACATTTGATTAGACAAACAGCCAAAGCATCGCCCATAACCATTTGTGCAGTGGTACTATTAGTGGGCGCTAAGTTATTAGGACAAGCCTCTTGATCTACCGCACAACTTAACCTATAGTCCGCTTGCTGACCTAAAAAAGAATCGTAATTACCTGTAAGTGCAATTAATTTATTCCCTAAGGCCTTAACCAAAGGCACTAGTACTTTTACTTCTGGAGTATTCCCGCTTTTAGAAATTAAGATCACTAAATCGTCTGTTTGCACCATTCCTAAATCGCCATGAATTGCATCGGCTGCATGCATAAATAACGCAGGAGTTCCTGTAGAATTCAAGGTGGCAACAATTTTTTGTGCCACAATTGCGCTTTTTCCGATACCACTAACCACAAGTCTACCTTTCGAACGATAAACCACCTCAACTACATTTGCAAAGTCATCGTCAATACTTTCAATAAGTTTGTGAATCGAATCTCTTTCAATTTCGAGGGTTTCTTTGGCAATTGCTTTTATTTCTTGTGAATTTTTCAAAAATTTAATTTTTGTTTTCAGAACTCCGATTTTTTACTAACTTGTATCTTCATACGGAACTCTAAAATGAGTCCCAAAATTAACTAAAAGTCTATTCATGCATACAGCGTCCATGCCGCTAACTGAGCAACTAAAAAAGTTCTTCGGTTTCAACAACTTCAAAGGAGAACAAGAGCAAGTAATTGAAAGCGTTTTGAAGGGTGATGACACCTTCGTAATTATGCCTACGGGTGGCGGAAAATCCATGTGTTATCAATTGCCGGCGTTAATTTCTGAAGGAACTGCAATCGTAGTTTCGCCATTAATTGCTTTAATGAAGAACCAAGTTGATGCAATTCGAGGTTTTTCTCAAGGGAATCATGTAGCACATTTCATGAACTCTTCTTTAAATAAAACAGATTTAGCAATTGTAAAAGAAGATTTAGTAGCAGGAAAAACCAAATTGTTATATGTAGCCCCTGAAACATTAACCAAACAGGCCAACATTGACTTTTTCAAAACAATTAAAATATCATTTTTTGCGATAGATGAAGCCCATTGTATTTCTGAGTGGGGTCACGATTTTAGACCGGAGTATAGAAGATTAAGAGAAATTATAGAAGCAATTGATCGGGTTCCAATTATTGCTTTAACAGCAACCGCTACTCCAAAAGTACAGCAAGATATTCAGAAAAACTTAGGCATGACGAATGCCAATGTGTTTAAAGCATCTTTTAACCGAGCAAACCTATATTACGAAGTAAACCCTAAAAAAGAGGCAAATTCTCAAATTGTTAAGTACATTAACCAATACAAAGGTAAGTCGGGCATAGTGTATTGCTTGAGTAGAAAAAAAGTTGAAGAGGTAGCTGAAACATTACAAGTAAACGGAGTAAAAGCGCTCCCTTACCATGCCGGTTTAGATGCCGTAAAGAGAGCAAAACACCAAGACATGTTCTTAATGGAGGAGGCTGATGTGATTGTAGCAACCATTGCTTTTGGAATGGGAATAGATAAACCAGATGTTCGATTCGTTATTCATCACGACATTCCAAAAAGTTTAGAAGGTTATTATCAAGAAACAGGAAGAGCAGGAAGAGACGGAGGTGAAGGAAAATGTATTGCCTTTTACAGTTACAAAGACATAGAGAAACTTGAAAAATTTCTTCAAGGTAAGCCTGTTGCGGAACAAGAAATAGGAAGACAACTAATTTTTGAAACAGTTTCTTACGCTGAAACGGCTGTGTGCCGAAGAAAACAATTGCTGCATTACTTTGGAGAAACCTATGAACAAGAAAATTGCGGCAACTGCGATAACTGTATCAACCCAAGAGTAGAGTTCGACGCTAAAGACAGCATGGTGTTGCTAATGAATGTAATTCTTGAATTAAAAGAGAATTTTAAAGCCAATTACATCTCTAACTTTTTAGCGGGAGAAGTTACAAGCGAAATAAAATCATTGCGCAACGACGAACACAAGTCGTTTGCTTCTGGAAGTGATATTGAAGAAATTAAGTGGAATTCCATTATTCGACAATGTATCATAAACAACTACATCATTAAGGAAATTGAGAACTATGGTGTTTTAAAAATTAGTGAAAAGGGTAAAGAGTTTATAAAAAATCCGCACAGCGTGACAATGGTTGAGCCTAAAAAATACGATGCCAACGCAGCTGCAGCAACAAGTGCAAAAGGTGGAGGGGCTTCTGACGAAGAACTATTTGCCATTTTAAAAGAACTTAGAAAAGAAGTTGCTAAGGACGAGGATTTGCCGCCATACGTTATCTTCTCAGAAGTTTCTTTAGAAGATATGGCTACTCAGTATCCTATTACAATGGAAGAACTATGTAATATTACTGGTGTTGGTCAGGGAAAAGCTGAGAAATTCGGTGCTCCATTTTTAGAGACCATTC
The DNA here is from genome assembly GCA_905479325.1 of uncultured Flavobacteriales bacterium. Classification (GTDB taxonomy): domain Bacteria; phylum Bacteroidota; class Bacteroidia; order Flavobacteriales_E; family Vicingaceae; genus NORP294. Next base: position 6,291 of record CAJQLW010000043.1, on the reverse strand, counting down.
AAGAATATGTTGAAGAAAATGACATAGAACGTCCTGATGATATGATTGTAAAATCAGTTGTCAATAAATCAGGCTTAAAGGTTTTTATTATTCAAAGTATTGACAGAAAGCTAACCTTGGAAGATATTGCTGTAGCGAAAGGGAAAGATGTGGAAGACATTTTAGAAGAAATAGAACACATTGTAGCAAGTGGCACAAGAGTGAACCTAGATTATATCCTTAATGATTTGCTTGACGAAGAGTATCAAGAAGAAATAATTGACTATTTCAGAGAAACCGAAGAAGACTCTATTGATGCGGCTTTAGAAGAATTTGACGAGACCTATTCAGAAGAAGAACTACGAATGATGAGAATTAAATTCTTATCCATTATGGGCAACTAACTTTCGTAAGATTTTAATTCATTTTCAAGAGTTTCTAATTTTGCCTCTTCTTCTTCCCACTGCTCCATAGCGGTTTCTAGCTTTTTCGTTAAAATTGGCCAGTTCTCTACCAATTCTTTATTTTCAGGTCGGCTATAAGCGTCTGGGTGTTTCAACACATCATTTACTTTCGCTAATTCTGTTTCTGTATCAGATACAACTTTCTCTGCCTTACTCACCGCATTCTTTTGAGTTCGTACTTTCTTCTTTAACTCTTTTTTTAATTGGTATAAATTGGGGTCGTTCGACTTAGATTTGTGTTTTTCTTCGGCAACAGTCTTCGCACTTTTCGTCCCTTCCCAAACCTTGATATCGTCTGATCTCTTGGAGCGCAAGAACTCATCAATACCACCTAAGTGTTCTTTCACAGTGCCATCTGAAAATTCATAAATTTTCTGTGCCATCCCTTTTAAGAAATCTCGATCATGAGAAATTAAAATCATCGTACCATCATATCGTAAAAGCGCATCCTTTAAAATCTCCTTTGACCTAATGTCAAGATGGTTTGTTGGCTCATCCAAAATAAGCAAGTTAACAGGCTCTAGCAATAACTTACACATTGCTAAACGGGCGCGCTCTCCACCTGATAGTACTTTTACTTTTTTATCAGCTTCCTCCCCACCAAACAAAAATGATCCTAATAGCGATCTAATTTTGGTTCGAATTTCGCCCGTTGCTGCTTCGTCTATTGTTTCAAAAACCGTTTTCTCTGGATCTAAAATTTCGGCTTGATTTTGAGCAAAATACCCAATATTAACCTGATACCCTAACTCAATTTCTCCTGCATTGTATTTCTCTCCAACAATTAACCTAGACATGGTAGATTTACCTTCTCCGTTTTTACCTAACAAAGCAATTTTTTCGCCTCTTTCAATGCTAAAGCTTACATCTTTAAAAATGGTTTTGTCATCATACTTTTTTTCAACTTGATCAACTCTTAAACTTACCTTACCTGAGTGAGGTGCAGAGGGAAATGAAAATCGCATTGCAGCCGTATCCTCTACTTCAATCTCAATTCGATCTAAACGACCTAATGCTTTTATCCGCGACTGAACTTGAACAGCCTTTGTTGCCTTGGCTCTAAAGCGATCAATAAAATCCTCAGTGTCTTTAATTTGCTTTTGTTGATTAACATAAGCGGCCATTTCTTGCTCCCTTCGTTCCTTTCGCAACTCCAAGTATTTTGTATAGTGAGCAGCATAATCGTAAATCTTACCTAAAGAAATCTCAACCGTTCGATTCGTTAAATTATCAAGAAAAGCCCGGTCGTGAGAAATTAACACAACTGCACCTGGATACGTGCCTAAGAAATCTTCTAACCATTGAATAGACTCAATATCGAGATGGTTGGTAGGCTCATCTAATAATAATAAATCAGATTGCTGCAACAGAATTTTTGCTAGCTCTATCCGCATTCGCCATCCTCCGCTAAATTCATCTGTTTGCCTACTAAAATCATCCCTTGTAAACCCTAAGCCAAGTAGAATCTTTTCAATTTCAGCTTCCATTGTATCAACGCCCAAAAGACTTAGCTTTTCATTTAAGTCAGATAAATCATCCAACATTTTCAAGTAACTCTCAGATTCGTAATCTTCTCGCACTCCAAGTTGGTGATTAATTTGATCTATCTTATTTTGAATTTCAAGGCTTTTACTGAAACTTGTTTCTGTCTCATCCCAAACCGTTCGTCCAGAAACAAAATCCATATCTTGAGGCAAGTACCCTACAGTTAATCCTGTAGGAAAAGAAATAGACCCACCATCTAATTTTTGAATCCCCGCTAACGCTTTGAGCATGGTAGATTTTCCTGCCCCATTTTTTCCTACAAGTCCAACCCGATCTTGTTTATTTACAATAAACGAAATTGAATTAAATATCGCTCGGTCAGCAAAATGTAATACCGCATTATTTATTCCTACCATAAGCGCAAAAGTACCAAACTCATTAAGTAAAAAAGGTCATTTTTGTAGGGATATGAAACATACGTTAGAAGTTAAACGAACTGCACATTATTATCACGACAAAGCAATAGAACCGTCCAAAGGTGTTCTGATTGTACTTCATGGCTATGCTCAGTTAGCTAGTGAGTTTATAAAAGAATTTAAAGATTTGTCTCCAATGGGTTATCACGTCTACGCACCTGAAGCTTTATCTAAATTTTATAACAAACATCAACAACCTGCCGCTAACTGGATGACTTCGCATGAGCGAGACGATGAAATAAAAGATTACAGTAATTATTTAAACTTACTTGTTACCGTTATTAAAGAGAAACACAAAAACATTCCCCTTCATTTTGTTGGCTTTTCTCAAGGGGTTTCTACTTTGCTTCGTTGGCAGGCCAATTCAAATATTAACATAACATCTACACACCTTGTTGCCGGAAGCATCCCAGAAGAGTTAGTATCTAAAGATAATTTGTATCTGAATTCCAAAGCAATTTATTTCTATTACGGCAACAATGATCGGTTGGTTAGACCAGCAAATGCTGAGAAATATTTTAACCAACTTCGAGCAATCGACTCAAATTGCACTTACGTTCCCTTTGTTGGACGCCATGAAATTCCAAAAGAGATAACTATGTTTTTTGCGACATTATAAGCGCTTGTAAATACTTTTAACGAGAATAGTTTGAATCAAGCCTCTTGACAACATGAACAGGGTTATAGACAACCACACGCCGTGATTTTCAAATAAGTGAGAGAACAAATAATAGCTTGGTAAAAATACGCCTATGGTAGATATGAGCAACGACCATTTCATTTGTTTACTAGCCGTACAACCGATGTAAATCCCATCCCAAACATAGGCGAAGGAATGAAGGATTGGAGCAACAATAACCCATGGTAAGTAAGGAATCGCAGCATCTATTACACCCTGCTGATTGGTCAAAACTTCTAAAATTAATTCTCCCAAAAAGAAGAATATTGCACTGCCTAATGCTCCAATAATTAACCCTATTTGAAAGGCTACAGTAATAGATTTTTTTAATTGCTTTAGATTTCTCAACCCAAAATACCTTCCAGAAATGGATTCAGCTGCGAAGGCAAGACCATCAATCCCATAAGCCGAAAGACTTATAAACTCTAATAAAAGTAAATTCCCTGCACCTATTGTCACACCAAATTCAGCTGCATTAATTTTAAAAAAGGTCAGCGTAAACAATAAACATAACGTCCGGATGAATAAATCACTATTTACTTGAATAAAGGACTTCCAACTTGAATTTGCTCCAAAACTTTCTTTAAAGAATATATACCATTTTAAAGGGTAAGATTTTAACAGCAAACCAACACCTATTAGCAAACCTGAATATTGCGCAACTAAAGTACCTATAGCTGCACCCTCAATGCCTAAACCATAAAATTTAACAAGAACATAGCTTAAAACAATGTTAACTGTATTTATTACCAGCGCTAAATAAAGTGCAACTTTAGATTTATGAACCCCCAATAACCAACCATTAATTACAAACAAAATAATACTAGCAGGAGCAGCATATATTCTAATCCGGAAATAATCTGAAATCAAAATAAATGTATCGGAAGACACTTCCATAATTGACTTAGAAGCAAACAAAATAGCATTCTGAGAACAAATAAAGAGAATACCCAAACCTACCGAAATGATTAAACCTTGAGTAATTATTTTCTGAATACCATCATTGTCGTTCCTACCAAAGTACTGAGCAACCATTCCAGTAGTTCCCATTCGTAAAAAGCCAAACGCCCAGTAAAGCATGTTAAAAAATGCCACAGAAAGACCAATTGCAAGTATAAATAGAGGTCCATCCAAATGACCCATTAGAAACACATCTACCAAACTTACCAGTGGAACAGTGAGGTTGGTTAAAATATTTGGGATCGTGAGCTTTAAATAATCTTTGTACATGCCATAAAAAAAGCCTCAACCTGTGTAAGGTTGAGGCTTTCGTTTTACTTTATTTTATTCTAATACTGCCACATGTCGTGCTCAAAGTTTACAATTTCTTGCTGAATTTTTCGAGCTTCCAATAATCGATCGATTCCTTTGGTGTAATCATCCAAAATTCTGTTATCGTAAACATTTGTTTCTTTGTATATAAAACCACTGAACATTCTTTTTCTAAACAAATCCTCAAAAGTCATTCTAGACCCATCATTCGAAGAATTGTACACTTCGTGATTTGCAAAAACATATCGAGCTTCAGGAAAATAAATCCAAAAAAGACCCTCTTTTCGAGTTATCCCCGTTTCAGTATTTAAAATTTCAACAACAGGAAGCATACCTATAATACGTACCTCCATCACAGAACGCTCCTTATCGAAGAACCAATCTTCTTTTAACCTATATTCCTTGACTTTATCCGCAGTAATCTCATCATTATAAGTACTTTCAATCTCCAAACCAGTCTCTGGGTCTATATCCGTGGTTGTAACTTCTTTCGACAATTTACCAATTGCTTCACTCTTTGAAAGTGGAAGTTGAAATTGACCACCTACTCCATCTTCGTCGTAAGCGGTCATCTCGCCCGCTTGAACTGCATTTTTAATTACATTAAAAAGACTGATTCTTTCAAATCCTATTTCCTTTATTGGAACTAGAGGGTAGTATAAAGGATGGTTCATCTTTTCTTTCAAATCGATAATCCTCCATACTCGTTTGTAATATGTAACATCTGCTTCTCTAACATGAGTGTATGGTATTACTCTTCTAGTAGGCGATGTCTCCTTTATAAAAACCCCATCCAAGACTTTATTATCACCTTGTGCTTTCGACGCTCCAATGGTGCAAATAATCAATAAAAGAGAAAAACAAATCTTTTTCATAAGTAATAAATATTAGATAGCCTTCAATACAATTGAGCCAAGTTTTCTAAGCTCTCCATCAGGCATTTTAGCTTTTATATCCTCAAAAGTAACCCTAGATCCAGGCTTGATTCCTCGAAGAATTTGTTTCACCTTGTCATCAAATCGAGGACCTGACACAGGAACTTCCTTAGATAAGCCATTAGCTTGTGTGTAAACAAATTTGAAAGAAGCTACAGTAACTCTTACATCAAATTCAAAATTCTCCATTTGAGCAATGATACCTGCTGTGTTAGCTAATTTATTTTTCGGTATTGCTCCAGAAGATTGCCCTGCAATTTCAGCAATAGGAGTCGGAATCTTTTTCACCCTAAATTCCATTGATCCCATCGTTTTTCTAGTACCTTCTACTTCAGCTGAAACATTGATAGTTGCTTTTCCAGGTGTTTTAACATTAACTACCCAACTTTCCCCTGATTTTGAGATAGAACCATTGGTAATAGATGCACTAACTTTATCCTTGGCAACTCCTGAGGCTGCAATATCCACCGGGTTAGGAACACCAATGTAAAATACATTCATCGCCGTTGCTGAAATCGTTGTGCTAGGAGCAGCAACTTGGTAATTGATACTATAAGGATAGTGCTCAATTTCTCCGGTTGGTCCTTTAAAAGCTATATCTCCCTTAAAAGACTTTAAACCTAAAGAATTTGTAGGTATAGAAATATATCCTTTTCCATTTCTCAGTGTTACACCAACAGTATCGCCTCCTACAGCATGAGTAGTTGAATCATATGTTGTACCCAAGGTAATAGCAGGCTTCATTGTAGTATCAAAAGCAGCTAAAAAGACTTCAGCTCTGAAGCTATCTCCTCTAATAATGTAATTAGACTCTGGTATAACAGCAGCATCAAGGCCGGTAAATTTGTACGAAGCTGCGTCAACTGAACTGTACAAATACTTAACATAGAAATTTTATAAATAGTTTAAAACTTCTTATACAAGAATGCTCCCTATTACTAGGAAGCATTTTGCATATTAGATATTATCTTTTAGACCAAGAAGGAATTGGATGTACCAAT
>CAJQLW010000042.1 GCA_905479325.1 uncultured Flavobacteriales bacterium | reverse complement strand
TGGAATTCAAGAAAACCACGCTCCTATTGTAGCAACGTTGAAAGAAGGAAAAATTAAAGTTGATGCAAACGGTACTGAGCACTTATTTGAAGTAAGCGGCGGTGTTGTAGAAGTGAATCATAATAAAATTATTGTTTTAGCGGACTAACTGCTAACTTACAAAAGCTTAAAAGCCCTTTATCGAACTAGGTTCGGCAAAGGGCTTTTTTAATAGACCTAAGGCTTTAAAATTCATTTTTACGATAACGGGATTAGAAACGCGATAATCGGAAATTTTAATCCGTTAGCATTAAGAAATGATATTGGTGCTTTATGGGAAAACTTTCTAGCTATGGAAAGAGTAAAAAAACAAGCATACACTCGAAATTTTGGCGCAAATTATTTTTGGAGAACAAAGCAACAACAAGAAGTTGACTGGGTGGAAGAGAATAATGGAGAGTTAATAGGGTTCGAATTTAAATGGAATCCAAAAGCCAAAGTAAAAATTCCTAAAAAATTTGAAGAAACATATAACACAACTATAACAACCATTAATAGAGACAACTTCAGACAATTTGTTCAATAAGCTCCCTTTCAATTAAATCCAGCAAAAAGCCCCGAAACTTTCGTTTCAGGGCTTTTCAATTTATACATCTTAACCTTATTCTCCTTCTGCAGGAGTTTCAGTTTTCTTACTAAATTTTTGGTATCTGTTTTTGAATTTATCAATTCTACCAGCAGTATCTACCAACTTCATCTTACCTGTGTAAAACGGGTGAGACTTGTAAGAAATTTCTAACTTAATCAATGGATATTCGTTTCCATCTTCCCATTTGATTGTCTCTTTTGCAGCTGCAGTTGACTTTGTCATAAATGCGTATTCATTTGACATGTCTTTAAAAATAACTGTTCTGTAGTCTTCTGGGTGGATATCTTTTTTCATCTCTGTCTTAAAAAATTGGAGGGCAAATATACTATTTTTCCTAATTAATTAAGCCTTCATTGTGAATAAATTTCACATCTTAAAAAATTAAAGAAAACTTAACGCTAATCAGCAGGCTAAGTCTGCTTGATAATTTCAAAATTGAGATAAATTTCGCAACTTCGTGCACCTAAAATGAAATCAAATGTCGAAAGTCCATAATTATAGCGCAGGCCCCTGTATTTTACCACAAGAAGTTCTTCAAAAAGCTTCTGAAGCAGTAGTTAATTTCAATGATCTGAATCTTTCTTTGTTAGAAATTTCTCACAGAAGTAAAGACTTTGTAGAGGTGATGGAAAATGCGCGCTCGTTGGTAAAAGAATTGTTAGAGGTGCCTGAGGGTTACCAAGTTTTATTTTTACAAGGTGGGGCAAGCTTAGGTTTTCTTATCGCAGCGTATAATTTTCTGCCTGAAGGTGAAAAAGCTGCTTACATTAATACCGGAACTTGGGCTACCAACGCAATAAAAGAAGCACAACGAATTGGAGAAGTGGTTGAAGTGGCATCTAGTGCAGATAAAAATTTCTCATACATCCCTTCAGGTTTTGGCATACCAAATGATGCGAAGTACTTACACTACACTTCGAACAACACCATTTTTGGAACTCAATTCAAGAAAACACCAATTAGTCGTATTCCAATTATTTGCGACATGTCGTCAGATATATTTAGCAAAAAAATTAACGTAGCAGATTACGACATGATCTATGCAGGGGCACAAAAAAATATGGGACCTGCGGGAACTACGCTTTACATTGTTAAAGAAAGTGCATTGGGAAAAACAGGAAATAACATTCCTGCTATGCTAGACCTTCAAACACATATCAAAAAAGATTCGATGTTCAATACCCCACCGGTATATCCAATTTATGTGAGCATGCTCAACTTGCAATGGTTAAAGAAAAACGGCGGAGTAAAATGGATTGAAAAAAATAATAACCAAAAGGCAGATTTACTCTACAATGAAATTGACCGAAATTCCCTTTTTGAAGGCGTTACAGCTAGGACTGATCGTTCTAACATGAATGCAACATTTGTACTGAAAGACGAAAGCCACACCGAAGAATTTAACAAAGCTTGGAACGACGCCAACATCAGCGGAATAAAAGGTCACCGATCTGTTGGAGGTTATAGAGCATCTATGTACAATGCGTTGCCACTAGAAAGCGTGCAGGTTTTGGTAGATGTGATGAAGAAATTTGAAGCGGATAGAATATAGACCGCTTCGCTGTTAGAAGTAAGTGGAAAGACTTACTTATTCGATAATTGGCAAGCTCATCTATCGATTTTAAAAAAATGAAACACTCAAACATGAAAATATTAGCAAACGACGGAATAGCAGCATCGGGCAAGGAAGAATTAGAAAAGGCAGGTTTTACTGTTGTTACCGAAACTGTTCCACAAGAAGATTTAATTGAAGCTATTAATAAAGAAGAATACGAAGTTGTTTTAGTGCGATCGGCAACTAAGATTAGAAAAGACATTATTGATGCTTGCCCCGGAATTAAAATGATTGGGCGCGGCGGAGTTGGCATGGACAACATCGATGTTGAATATGGCAGGTCTAAAGGAATCAATGTATTCAACACTCCAGCTTCTTCATCACAATCGGTTGCAGAGTTGGTAATGGGTCACTTGTTTGGAGCTGTTCGGTTTTTATACGACGCCAACAGGCAGATGCCAACAAACGGAGTAAGTGACTTCAAAGTTTTGAAGAAAAAATACGCTAAAGGCATTGAATTGAGAGGAAAAACTCTTGGTATTTTAGGCTTTGGCAGAATTGGCCAAGCCCTTGCTAGCTATGCTTTAGGTTGTGGAATGAATGTATTAGCTTGCGACATTTCTGATGGTCCATTTGACATTGAAGTAACCGTTGGTGGTCAAAAAGTAACTGTAAAAGTGCAAGGCGTATCGAAAGATGAATTGCTACAACAATCTGACTTTTTAAGCATTCACATTCCGAGCACCGACAAACCAGTTATTGGTGCAGAAGAATTTGCCGCCATGAAAGATGGTGCAATTATTTTAAATGCTGCACGAGGCTGTTCAATTGATGAAGATGCTTTGCTAGCAGCTTTAGATTCAGGCAAAATTGCACATGCGGCGTTAGATGTTTTTGTTAACGAGCCTACCCCAAGAGCCGACGTTTTAGCGCATGCTAAAATTTCATTGAGCCCGCACATTGGTGCTGCTACCGCTGAGGCGCAAGACAGAATTGGAGGAGAATTAGCGTCCATAATTAAGGAGTTCTACGGGAAGTAAGAGGGTTTCATGAGACTGTGAGATTGTAAGACCATAAGACTTTGAGACTCTGAGATTGTAAGACAGTGAGATTTTGGTAATAAAGTAAGTCGACGGTGCTTTATGACCTCACGACCTTTGCCATTCCAGAGTCTGAGACTTTTAATCTCTCACCGTCTTTTTGTCTTAAAATCTAATTGTCTAATAAGTCTTACCATCTTAAAAATCTTAAAAACCCTTATCTTCGTAAAAAATAACTCACTTGGCAAACATTAAACCCTTCAGAGCTTTTAGACCAACTAGAGATAAAGTTCACTTGGTCGCATCTCGCTCCTATATTTCTTACAAAAAAGCGGATTTGATTCGAAAGTTAGACGAAAATCCGTTTACCTTTTTGCACATCTTAAATCCGGAATACAAGACTAAAACACAATCATTCCCCAACTCAATTGAAAAATTTGAGAAGGTAAAAGTTAAGTTTACTGACTTTGTAAACCAGCAAATTTTAATTCAAGATAAAAAAGAAAGTTTCTACGTTTACCGTCAAATTAAAGAAGGTCACCCCTATTTGGGAATTATTGCTTGCGCCTCTGTTCAAGATTATTACACCAACGTAATTAAAAAGCACGAAGCAACGCTAACCAAACGGGAAAAGATTTTTGCGACCTATTTAGAAACGGTTCAAATTAATGCTGAACCGGTTTGCTTTACCTACCCTAATCATGAAAAGATTGATCGGATTACCAACGAGAAAATTTTAGAACGACCGGAATACGATTTCACCACCACTAACCGAGATCGACATACTTTTTGGAAAATAGAGGATGAAGAAACCGTGAACCAGTTAATCGGTTACTTTGGCGAGGTAGAATCGATTTACATTGCCGATGGACACCATCGCTCAGCATCTTCTGCCCTTTTGGGAAAAAGCTTACGCGAGGCAGATGGTAATCCAAACGAAGAAAAAGCGTACGACTACTTTATGGGTTATTTCATTCCTGAAAGTGGGTTAAAAATATTTGAATTCAATCGACTAGTTACAACCATTGGTGACCTTGACGTTACTTCATTTTTAGATGCCATTCAAGAAAACTTTGAAATCGCTTACGTTGAAGGAGCATTTTTTAGACCGCAAAAGGTTCATGAAATTGGCATGTACATCGAAAACAAGTGGTATTGTCTTATTCCAAAAGAAGGCCAGTTTAAAGAAGATGATGCTGTAAAAAGTTTAGATGTTTCCATTTTGACGAATCACTTACTCAGTCCAATCTTGGGTATTTCTGACTTAAAAACAGACAATCGAGTATACTTTAAAGGTGGTTTAGAAGGGGTTGAAGCATTAAAAGCCGATGTAGACTCTGGAAAGGCAAAAGTTGCATTTGCGCATTTTCCGGTTAGTATGGAAGAATTAAAAACCATTTCAGACGCCAACCAAACCATGCCACCAAAAAGCACCTGGATAGAACCAAAACTAAGAAGCGGGCTGACTGTTTATTCTACAAAATAACGTTATGAGCATTGCACAAAATCTTTCTGAAATAAAATCTAACCTTAGTGAAGGAGTTGAATTGGTTGCCGTTTCTAAAACCAAACCTTCTTCAGCCATTAAAGAAGCTTACGCTACTGGTCAGCGAATTTTTGGGGAGAATCGTCCGCAAGAAATGCAAGGCAAAGCAGAAGAGTTGCCAAAAGACATTCAGTGGCACATGATTGGGCATTTGCAAAGTAAAAAAACGAAATACATCGCCCCTTTTGTCTCTTTGATTCATTCAGTAGATAAGCTTAGCCTACTTGAAGAAATTAACAAGAGAGCTGCTCAAAACGATAGAATAATTGATGTTTTACTCCAAGTTTTCATCGCGAAAGAAGAAAGCAAATTTGGAATGGATGAAGACGAAGTAATTGAACTTTTAAATTCTGAAGCGTTTAAAACATTGCCAAATATTAGAGTGGTTGGCCTCATGGGAATGGCCACCAATACCGACAACGAGGAAGTAGTGCGGCAGGAATTTAAAAGACTGAAGAGTTTTTTTGATTCTATAAAAAATTCGTCGGTTTCTACTCCGCTCAACTTCACAGATTTTACGGTTTTAAGCATGGGCATGAGTGGCGACTTTAAAATTGCCATGGAAGAAGGCTCCAATATGGTAAGAATTGGGAGTTCTATTTTTGGGAGTAGGAATTAATGGTTATTTACTTAACTTTAAATTATGATAGATTTAATTACACGCATTACGATTAACTCTAACGTTTGTCACGGAAAGCCGACCATTCGAAACAAAAGATATCAGGTAGCTAGTATGCTCGAGCTACTAGCTTCCGGTATGTCGATGGAAGAGATTCTGTTAGATTATGAAGATTTAGAGAAAGAAGATTTGCTAGCTTGTATCTTGTATGCTGCTAAACTTTCACAGACAAATGGAATATACAAAGTAGCTTCGTGAAGTTCCTCATTGATGCACAGCTACCAAGAAGACTAGCGATATTTTTAAATTCCAATGGACTAGATTGCATTCACACCTTAGATCTTCCGGAAAAGAACAACTCCACTGATCAATTTATTATTTCCTTTGCTCAAAGCGAAAACAGAGTAGTTGTTAACAAAGACGATGACTTTCTTCAATCACATATCTTGTTTTCAAAACCGAAAAAATTAGTTTTAGTCAAAACAGGAAATATTAGCAACAATGAGCTTCTAATATTATTTGAAAAGAACTTTTTGAATTTACAAAATCTTCTTGAAAACAATAACTTGATTGAGATTACAAGAAACGAAATAGTTACAAAAACCTAAATGTCTATTTTAATCCCTACTTCGTGGCAACCGCATGGACTAGCGCTTAAAGCGTATTGGAAGGGCAATAAAAAAGCAGCCATTGACATTCACATGGATGACGAGAGCATTACTTCTATGCCCATTGAAATATACTTTCGAACTCGTGAAGAATTACCGGAGATAGAGAAAATTGCCTTGCCACTTTGCAAAGGAAAAACCTTAGACGTAGGAGCAGGTGCAGGTGCGCACTGTTTAGCTCTTCAAGAACATGGAATTGATGTTACCGGGCTAGACATTTCGCCAGATGGAGTAGAAATAATGCAGCTAAGAGGCGTTAAAAAAACAGTTTGCCAAGACTTTTTAAAGTATTACCCTACCGAAGCTTTTGACACCTTGCTTTTTTTAATGAACGGAATAGGCATTGCCGGAAACTTACCACAGCTTGAAGAGTACTTGCGGCACGCACACAGTGTAACAACAGCAGAAGGGCAAATTATTTTAGACTCTTCCGACTTAACCTTTACGGAACTTGAATTGGATTTCGATCAGGAATACCACGGTGTATTCAACTACCAATTGAGTTTTGAAGGCCAAATAGGTGCTGCTTATCAGTGGTTATATATTGACCAAGAGAAATTAACTGAAGTAGCCGAAAAAAATAATTGGCTGTGCGAAATTATCTACGAGCAAGAAGACGGTGGCTTCTTAGCAAGGTTGACAAAAGCGTAGTTGAGTATAATTATATTTACCTAATGATACGTGGAATTATATTTCTTGTGCTTTTTTTAGGTTCTGTCACATGTTACTCTCAAGAATCAACTCTACCCCACTTCGACCCTCATCTACGACCGAATAAACTAATCTTACTTGGCGAAATCCACGGCACAAATGAAATTCCTGACCTTACGCTACTTTTAATAGAGAAAGTACTTAAAAAGACAATACCTGTCACATTATTCATAGAACACGCTAAAAAAGAACAAGTAGCTATCAATACATACTTGAAATCTATAGGAAGTCAAACCGATAAGGATAGTTTGACAAAACATGATTTCTGGCAGCGTAAAACTCAAGATGGCAGAACTAGCATGGCCATGTTAGAACTGATTGAATCGATTAGAAGTTTGAAATCTAATAATGCAGACATCGAAATTGTGCTTATTGACAACCCTTCAAGTTCTGACAGAGATAAATTTATGTATGAGACTATTGTTGCCAACATGAACAGTGATACAACTAGAAGCTACATAGGTTTGGTAGGCAATTACCACTCTCGCTTAAAAACAGGTTCAGGATCGTTGGGCTCTTTATTAAAAGAATACAACATTAATCTTCTGTCACTTTGCTTTAGCTATTCAGGCGGAACTGCTTGGGTATGCAGTAAGGGTGAATGTGGAATTAAAACTATTAAAGGGCAGGGATTTGCAGAAAAGTATAAAATATACTCATTCCAGAATCTCACAAATTATGATGGTTTCCTTGAAATAGGGAACATTAGCGCTTCTCCGCCAGCAAAAAGCAATTTGCAGCATTAAGCTGTCAATTACAGTGCAACATTTCTGACCAATGATTAGTTACAAATCGATTGGAGCCAACACTATTTATTCTACTTTTGACGCCAACAAACCAACAACCATGAAGAATATTTTCACACCTGAAGTAACTAGCGGAGTAATTGCAAGAATCAACAAATTAAACCCTGACTCCAAACCTACTTGGGGAAAAATGAGTGCTGCCCAAGTTATGGCTCATTGCTGTGTTGCTTACGAAATGATCTACGAAAACCATCACCCCCAAGCCAAACGCATTTCTTCGATTGATGCTCAAAGCATTCGTAAAAAACGCAGTGGTATCAGAAAAGGCCTACAAAAAAAATGGGCAAACTGCACCTCAGTTTCTAATAAAAGAAGAAAGGGTTTTTGAAGACGAAAAAAATCGACTCATTCAATACATTGAGAAAACGCAACAGTTGGGAGAGTCTCACTTCGATGGTAAAGAAAATTTATCTTTCGGGCCGCTGAATAAAACTCAATGGAATAATCTATTTTACAAACATTTGGATCACCACCTAACACAATTTGGGGTATAGAGTATTCCCTCATCAAAATTGGCAAGAAACTATTAATCGGAGAACAACTTAATTACTTTTGTAGCCCAATAAAAAGCTATGAGCCAAAATTCAGCCGTAATAAAAGAAATCACAAGTAATTTTAAATCCGACGATTCTAAAACTGTACTTGAAGCAATCAAAAAGAACCGACAAGAGGGCAATTCAGTGAGTTTTAAAGCGCTCTTAGAATTATTGCGCGATACAGATGAACCGACAGTGGAAGCTGCTATTATTGAATTTCTTTATGATTTAAAAGACGAAGAAAGCATTCCAGTATTAATTAGCGCCATTCAAGACGAAGAATTTTTGTTTTACCAAAGTTTCTTGGTGGCAGCTTTTTGGCAGTCGGCAATTGATGGTTCTGCTTACTTAGATTTATTTGTAAACGTTGCCATAAAAGGAGATTACATGACAAGTTTAGAAGCGCTTACCGTTATTGAAAACTTTGATAGTGCCTACTCTCAAGACGAGTTATTGGATTTAGAGTCTGACTTAAACGAGGCAGCCGAAGAAGAGGAAGATGATGACAAAAAAGCGCTTTTATTGAGCATGGCAGACGTAGTTAGAAATTTACCAATTGAAGGAGAATAATGGCAAAAATAGATTACACAAGCCTTCGTGAAAAATTAGAGGCAAACCCTGAATGGCCTAGAGTTTATTTTTTCAAATTCATTGTCCCTTCTGACAATCAGAAACTGGCCCAAGTAGAAGCCCTTTTTGGCCCTGAGGCGCAAGTGAGCTTGAAACAAAGCAGCAAAGGAAATTTTGTAAGTGTTAGTGCAAAAGAACTAATGCTAAGCGCCGACGGAATTATTGAGCGCTATGAAAAAGCAGCCGGAATCGAAGGTTTAATGGCCCTTTAATCGCCAATCTTTGAAGTCAACGGAAACCTCAGCCCGTCCATTTTGCTTACCCTCGCTTTTATGGAGCCAACCAAAATTGGTGTTTCAATGAGCAACGGAACACGATTTTGATCATCAGTTACATATACGGTCATTCCATCACCCGCGTTAAAAATAGTTCCTTCAATCAGTAGAGGAGAAAATACGATGCATCTGAATTCACCAACATTCTTAATTTTCAAATTCTCTCTGCCTAGAAACTCAATATAGCTATCGTTAGACTCGTTGTCTAAAAATATTTTGATCGGTATCTTGTCTCCTTTCTCAAGATTGGAATAATCTAAGTTTCGTGCTACGTATATCATACTCAACACATCATAAGAGCAGTCGGGCAATTCTACGGTATCTTTCACAAATGGCTCTTCTTCTTCCATTTGCCTTAAGGTGTACGCGATTTCTTTGGGGTAATTAAAAATATAATCTTCACGTATGTGGGTTCCGCCCTCGTTTACTTTTCGTTTGAATCGAAGTGGTTTCATGGTTTCTTTATTCATGTATGTTTCATAGTGATCTCTCACTTTATACACCCAGTCGTATTTTTTAAATGTAATTCCTTCGCTGTTAAAATGGTAAAACTCTTGCCCTTTAAGGTTGAGAGAATCCACTTTAAAGAACACTTCACCAGCGCCAACCCAAACTCCTGCTAAGTGATAATAAATAGTATAATCAACTCTTTCTCCGTATTTAAAACTTGTATTTTCAGTGGCACAACTTTGACTGTACACAGAAAAAGACACCATCGAACAGATCAGGAAAATCAGTATTTTCATAAAAATCAAAATAACGAAACAAACCTCAGAGTAGCACAAACTAGACCAATCCTTTCTTTAATTTTGTGGTATGAACTTTGAACTCACCAATGAATACATTGAACTTATAAAATTGTTGAAAGTAACTGGCATTGCAGAAACCGGAGGAATGGCAAAAGCGCTAGTGGAAGACGAACAAGTTTTATACAACGGACAAATTGATACCAGAAAGCGTCTTAAAGTAAGAAAGGGCGACATCATTGAAGTTCTAGACCAAAAAATCACCATACTATGAAAAATTACTTCCTTTTACTCATTTCATTCCTAACACTTTTAATCTCAACAAGAGCGCAATTTGGGCAAGAATGTGACATAGAGGTTCAAGCCATTATATCTCCAAGTTCTCGTGTCACGTATAACACTGTAGACACTTTTGACATTATAGTTCGAATTAAAAACAATGGACCAAGTCGCCTTATTGCCGGAGATGAGTTTGTGGTAAATTATTCTGTAGGAGATGGCACAAGTAATACGGTATCAATAGACACATTACTCCTAGTAGGGTCAAACCGTACCATGGAAGTTGGTGAAGCGAGAAACTATACACTAGCCAAAGACTTTATATTGACTGGCAACAATGTATTCTCTGCTTGCGCAAGTGTGAGCGGAACAACGATGTTTCCTACCAATACCAATAAATTTCCTGGTGAGTGCGAACGATTTGTTGTTTCTGTAAATGAACAATCCATTGACATTAATAAAGTTTACTTTGCTCAAAATAGAGTTATTATAAAACTAAATGGCGTTGCCGCAAGAGAAATTAAAGTCTTTGACATAACAGGCAAATTAATCAAAAGCACCAACAAGCTGCAAACCAAAGAAGTTTCACTACCCTTTACCAACCAAAACAAAGGATTTTACTTTGTAACGGTTACAGATCAAAATGGAAACCAAGCTACAGCAAAATTTGTGGTCAGTCAATAATGTATTTTTCTAACGCCTTTTTCTGATTTTCAGTTAGTGATTTTAATCGGAAATAAGAAGATAGTCGATTTTTATAATCTTCCATTTCAAAAAAGAAGTCTAGATAGTCAATTGCTGAACTGCGCAAACGACTATTGAAATGAAACCTGGCTTCCAACAAATTGTCCATTCCGGCCTCATTCAAATAACCCAAATTTTTCATTGCCTTCATTGCGTTCGCCCTTGTTAAAAACTCAAATGATGGTGAAGAGTAGTCAACAATTTTGTCTGCCAAAGCTTTATCCTTATTCACTATGGCAGCAATTTTCAACCAAGTAATTTCAATATTTCTAGACCTGTTGCCAACCATACCTTCGGTAATGTCGAGGTATTTTTGAGCCCCTTCTAAATTGGTAACACAAAGAACTTCCAGTGCCGTTTCAATGTTTTTATACGATGAGTCTTGCAAACATTTTATGGCCCGAGCTTCAATTGCAGGTGTCATTTCTAAGATATTGTATAAACCTGTCCTTCTGACCTCAGCATCTGAGTCAGACAAAGCTTTTAACAAGATTTGTTCTTTCTCTTTTGATTTTTCTCCCGTAAGGGTTCTCACGATTAAGGACTTTATTCCGTGAAACGTTTCTTCGTCAAATCGTTTTAAGAAGAACTCTTCCTTGTCTTTAAATTTTAATTCACTAAGCGCCGCCAATGCATCATAGCGATCAATCATATTTTCTGCCGCTACGGCTTGAGCTTGCAACATTGACTTCGATTTATCAAATGTTACCTGCTTCATAACTTCACTGTTTGGATCAAAAAGTACGTAGCTTACTTCTTTGCCGTTCAATGGAAGAGTTACTTCAGCCGTATCCGTTTCAACCATTACTCTTGCACTTTCCTTTGAGCCATCTTCAAAATAAATTTCAAATACAATTGGCATTTTAAAGGTCGAGCTCAATTCTCTCTCCTCTTGAATTTGAACAACTGTGAAAGTTCCCTTATCTTTCTTCGTATCAAATTCAACCAAATAGTGTGGTTCATCACCTTTATACACCCACTGTTCCCAAAACCAATCCAAGCTTAGTCCTAACTTTTCATGAAAAGCCGTCAATAAATCGTCAGAATCAACATTGCTGTATGCGTGTTTTTGGAGGTAATGCTTAATAGCAGCATTGAATTGCTCCCTGCCCACCACATATTTCAACATTTGTAAAACATGAGCACCTTTGGGGTAGTGGCGAACAGTACCCGCTTCACTGTGAGCTATTGGTCGTAAATCTTTTTTCGACTCCGCAACGGCTTGGTCGTTGTAATCTCTGCGCATCCAATTGTAATAATCATCGCCAAATGCTTCTTTCTGATACATTAAATCATAATGCGTTGCAAAACTTTCTTGCAACCAATGATGCGCAGCAGATCTTGCAGTTACCATATCGCCAAACCATTGATGCGCTAATTCATGGGCATTTACCCTAACATAATTCCTATCTAAAAACCCGCGGCTATCAATTAAATAAAAATCTCCAAAAATAGTTGCCGTGGTGTTTTCCATAGCGCCGTACATAAAATCTTGCACAGGTATTTGAGCGTAAGTTTTCCAAGGAAAAGGCACTCCAATTTCTTGCTCAAACCAATTAAACATCTCTTTTGAATATCGGTAAGTTGGCTCTATTTGATTCTTTTCTTCTGGATAGTAATACAAGTTCATTGGAACGCCAGAAAGTGAAGTGTCTGAAATGATTCCATAATTCCCAATGCCGAGCATGATTAAATAAGGTGCATGTTGATGCGAGATTTTATACTGCCAAGTATACATTCCCTGTGGCAACTTGTTCGTTGCATTCTTTTTAGAAAGTAATTCACCATTTGAAAGTACCTGATAACTAGAATCAAAATGCACAATCATCTCACTCACTAACTGATCGTTCCGCTCGTCGTACATTGGAATCCAATGCCGGTTATCAATGCCTTGACCTTGCGTCCAAATTTGTTTCCGGCTGCGATTGGTTTCGTCATTCCAGCCAATAAAGTACAATCCTTTTTTAGGGGTAGCTTCGTACTTAATTTCAATTTGATGCTCCTCTCCCCAATTCAATTCCTTAGAGAATTTTAAGGTTATTCCGTTTTCATACTTCGTATATTCTATTGGTTCACCGTTCAGCTTCACCTCATAAAAGGTCATATCAATGGCATCAAGAAATAAGGTATCAATCGCTTTTCTGAGCACGGTAAACTTTTCGTTGACCGTTCCTCGAACAAGTTTTTTCTTCGGCTCAAATTCCACTTCTAACGTGAGATGAGAAAAGTCTGCAAAGCGCTCTCGAGGCGCTAAGTCTTTGTCGGCATAATAAGTTCTTGTTTCTTCTTGAGCGTGAGTAAAAAGCTGCGTTAAAAACAGCACTGCAAAAAGTGATTTCTTTATCATGAATTTCTTTTTTTTATAAATTCTATAATTGTATTATTTTGCGGCAAGTTAAGAAACGTAATACGCTTTTGCCTTCTCTCTTAAGTTGTAAAATGAACTCATCACTTCGCCGTAAGCGCCTGCCGAACGAATGGCAATTAAGTCTCCTCGTTTGGTTTCTGGCAAATCTATTGCCTTTCCAAAGCAATCTGAAGATTCGCAAATGGGGCCAACCACATCGTATTTCTTCGCATTTGCTTCACCTAACTGACTTAGGTTTTCTATTTTATGAAAAGATTGATACAGCGCAGGGCGAATCAACTCTGTCATTCCGGCATCTAAAATGGCAAAATTGGTCTTAATTCCTTCCTTAATGTAAAGTACTCGAGAAATTAAACTTCCACATTGTGCCACAACCGACCTGCCCAATTCAAAGTGTACTTCTTGGTTCGGCTGAACTTTTAGAAAGTCTTTAAAAACTTGAAAAAAGCTTTCAAAATTTGGTATTGAGGCTTCATTAGGCGCACTGTAATTCACACCCAAACCGCCGCCAACATTGACATGATCCAATATAATTCCACGTTCTTTAAACTGAGTTTGAAAGTCATTTACTCGGTTACAGAGGCTTTTAAACACTGTTAAATCATTAATTTGAGAACCAATATGGAAATGAATTCCTTTTAAATTAAGGTTGGTTAAGCGCGGTAACACGTCGAACAACTCCGGCAATTCCCAAGCATTTATACCAAACTTATTTTCCTCTAATCCGGTGGTAATGTAATGATGTGTTTTTGCATTTACATTCGGGTTTAACCGAATTGCAATGCCTGCAATTTTTCCTTTCACCTGCGCTAGCTCGTTTATCACATGTAGCTCTGCAATTGACTCTACATTGAAAGTGAAAATTTCTTGATCTAATCCATAGTTAATCTCATCATCTGTTTTTCCAACTCCTGCAAAAGCAATGTTTTTGGGCGAAAAACCCGACTGAATTGCTTTTTTCACCTCATTTCCACTCACACAGTCAATGCCCAAGCCTTTTAACCGAATTCGCTCTAAAATTTCATCGTTCGCGTTCGCCTTAATGGCATAGTGAACCTTAAAGCAAGTATTCTCCACCGCTCTATTAATTGCATCTAAGGTGTTGTCTAACAGCGCTAAATCGTAATGGTAAAAAGGAGTAGCTTGTTTTTTCAAATTGACTACCTGATCTTTCATCGAATATGCCATGTTAAAACAATTGGTTTAAACTTTTCAACGCCTTCTCTTTATCGCTGGTGTTGATTAAGAATGAAATGTTGTGATTACTTCCTCCATAAGAAATCATTCGGATTGGAATGGTTCTCAGCTTGTCTAATATATCTGCCGCAATGCCTTTTTCATTCTTTATAAAATCTCCTACCACGCAAATAATTGTTTGGTCGGTATCTACTTCTACTGCTCCGTATTTTTCTAGCTCTTGCTGAATGTTTTTAAGTTGAGTTGCATCGTCAATAGTCACTGATACCGCAACCTCAGATGTTGTAATCATGTCAATTGGAGTTTTATACAACTCGAAAATTTCAAACACTTTTCTTAAAAACCCATATGCCAACAACATTCTACCAGAGTTTATTTTAATTGCGTTTATTCCATCTTTGGCAGCAATGGCCTTTACTCCTCCTCCATCTGCATTTTTGGTAATTAACGTACCTGGTGAACTTGGCGAAAGCGTGCTTTTTAAGCGAACAGGAATATTGGCATTTTTAGCGGGTAAAATACTTGAAGGGTGTAATATTTTTGCTCCAAAATAAGCCAGCTCAGCAGCCTCATCAAAAGAGAGTTGCTTGATCGGATTGGTTTCCTCTACCACCCTTGGGTCGTTGTTGTGCATGCCGTCAATATCTGTCCATATTTGAACTTCATCAGCTTCCAAAGCAACACCAACCAACGATGCGGTATAATCCGACCCTCCTCGTTTTAAATTGTCAATCTCGCCGTAAGCATTTCTGCAAATAAACCCTTGGGTAATGTACAACTTACACTCCCCATGTTCCTTTCTTAATCGACTTAAATTTTCCTTAATGTAATAATGGTCAGGCTCTAAATCCTTATCGATTCGCATAAATTGCAAGGCAGGTAATAAGCAAGATTGAACACCGTGCTCTTCTAAGTAGTAATGCAACAATGCCGTAGAAATCAATTCCCCTTGCGCTAAAACTGCTTTTTCTTCATGAATTGTAAAGGAATCTTGTGTAAAACCTGTCAAAAAATCAAAATGAGAGTTGATAAGCTCCTTCATTTTCTCTTGTGAACTAGCTTTTTCGAACAACTCTTTCACCACCGAAAAGTATTGCAAACGGAGCCCTTCAATCAGTTGAGCAGCCAAATCATTCTTTTTTTCAAAAAGGTAATTCGCAATTTTCACCAGCGAATTTGTTGTGCTCGACATGGCAGATAGCACAACTAGCTTTTCCTCACCTTCAGTAACCAAACTAGCTACTTTTTTTATTCGGTCGGCAGAACCTACAGAAGTACCGCCAAATTTTAGAACCATCATACCTCAAAAATTTAGCCCTCAAAGGTAACGGTTTTAAGCGTTTATTAATTTGCATTTTTTAACTCGAGCCTTTCTTTCTGAGGCTTCCTTTTGGCAAGGCTTTTTGGTAAGTTTGCCTCTTAAATTTCAGCGCACATGTTCAGCCTGTTAAAGAAAGAAATACAGTCGTTTTTAGGTTCCTTAATTGGATACATTGTTATCATTGTTTTTTTAACAATCATGAGTCTTATCATGTGGGTTTTTCCTAGCGATTACAACATATTAGACAATGAATATGCTACCTTAGGTCCCTTGTTTAGCTTGGCTCCTTGGGTTTTCATGTTCCTCATTCCTGCGGTAACCATGCGCTTGTTTGCCGATGAAAACAAGACTGGAACAATAGAACTACTTTTAACAAAGCCACTAACCGACCTTCAAATTATAAGTGCTAAATATTTAGCCGGAGTAATTCTAGTTCTCTTCTCATTACTTCCCACCTTGGTTTATTACATTGTGGTTTATCAGTTGGGTGCACCCGAAGGAAACTTAGACCAAGGAGGAACATGGGGCTCTTATTTAGGCCTTCTGTTTTTAGCATCGGGGTTCGTGGCCATCGGTCTGTTTGCTTCTTCCCTATCAGACAATCAAGTAATTTCATTTATCATAGCTGTGTTTCTTAGCTTTTTCATTTACATTGGATTTGACTTTATTAGTTCACTCGCTTTGTTTGGAAGTTTCGACCTATTTGTAATCAAACTAGGAATTAGCGAACACTATGGTTCTATGAGCAGAGGAGTAATTGATAGCCGAGATGCACTCTATTTCTTTTCTGTTATTGCTTTCTTTTTTATGTTAACCAAGTTAAAACTCAGCTCAAGAAATTGGTAATGAAGAAGACAAGAACAAAAGATATCGTTGGATTTTTTATTGGTGTTGGCATTCTTTTTTTGCTCAACATTATTAGCTCGGTTGTTTTTAAACGATTCGACTTAACCACAGAGAACCGCTATTCCATTTCAGAACCTACAAAAAAACTAATTGAAGGATTAGAAAATGAGTTATACATAACGGTTTACTTAGAAGGCGATTTCCCTGCTTCTTTTAAGCGTTTAAGAAACGAAACCAAAGAAATGCTCGATGAATTTCAAGCGTATTCTAATGGTAAAATTGACTTCGAATTTATTAACCCTTCTGCCGCAGCCGACAAAGATGAACGCGACGAAACGTACAGAAATCTTTACAAAAAAGGCTTGCGCCCAACTGATTTAAACATTAAAGACGAAGACGGAGTTTCGCAAAAAATTGTTTGGCCAGGAGCAATCGTCAGCTATGGAGAAATAGAAATAGCTGTTCAATTACTAAAAAGTCAGTTTGGCGGTCAACCTGAATTAATTCTAAACCAATCCATTGAAAGTTTAGAGTACGAGTTAGCATTTGCTATTAAAAAAGCATCAACCCCAACCGTAAAAAGCATTGCCTTTATTGAAGGACATGGAGAGCTAAATAAATACGAAACAGCAGACATTATGGGCTCTTTGCGAGAGTACTACAATGTTGAACGAGTTGCCATAAATGGAAATGTAAATAGCCTTCAAGAACGTTTATACACAACAAAAGATAGCACAAACGCAGTACTTCAACAACGGTTTGACGCAATTGTAATTGCTGCCCCAGATTCTGCATTTACAGAAAGAGACAAATTCATTATTGACCAATACATTATGTACGGAGGTAAGGCCATTTGGTTAATTGATCAGGTTTTTGCCGACATGGATAGTTTAAATACGGAATACAACAACAACACAATACTTGCAACGTCGAAAAATTTAAATCTAGACGATCAATTTTTTAAATACGGAGTGCGATTTAACAAAGACTTGGTGATGGACTTGCGCTCGGCTCCTATTCCTGTTGTGAATGGCTCATACGGAAACCAAGTAAAAACAAAACTATTCCCTTGGCCTTACTTCCCGTTCTTATTTAGCAAGAACAATCACCCCATAAATAAAAACTTAGATGTTGTTAAGGCCGAGTTTATGAACAGCATTGACTTGGTTGGTAGTGGCGATTTGAAAAAGACCGTACTTCTTTCTACTTCAGAAACAACAAAAATTGTAAAATCACCTACAAGGGTTAGTCTAAATATGCTAAGTTTTGAACCACCTGTGGAGCAATACAATAAAAAAGATATTCCGTTAGCAGTACTTGTGGAAGGAGAGTTTGAATCTGTATTTAAAAATAGATTAACCCCGAACATTACACAGTCGAGACAGATTAAATTTAAAGAAAAGAGTGAGGCAACTCAACAACTGTTTATCTCTGACGGTGACTTAATTAAAAACGAATTTGACGAAGCAAGCAATCAGTTTTTTGCTCTTGGTTTTGACAAATACACCAAACAAATTTATGGCAACAAAGCATTTTTTATCAATGCTGTAAATTACATGGTAGACGAAAGTGGATTAATCTTGTCTAACAATAAAAGCTTTAAAATACGCTTGCTAAATACACAGCAAATTAAGGAAAACAGGATTTCAATCCAACTAATTACCACCCTGATTCCTATTTTATTAACCGTATTAATTGGCTTGATTTCACACACCATTCGCAAGAAAAGATACACCAAGAACTAGATGAAAAATTTAATAGGACTGATCATTTTAATCTTAGTAGGCATAGCTGCTTATTTCTTAGTAATTAAAGATGGTGACATAAATTTATCCTCAAGCGAAGAAGATTTTAAAGATTTTGCCGTTGAAGATACTGCTTCAGTCGATAAGATTTTTCTAAGCCACTCGTCGGGGAGAACCATTTTATTGACGCGAGCCTCTGCGGCTAAGTGGATGGTAAACAATAAGTTTGAATCAAGAACCGATGCCATCGAGTTGATTTTAAAAACATTTTCAGATGTTAAAGTAAATGGTGTGGTGCCTGCAGCTGACATGAAAAACACTATTAAGCGATTGGCTACCAATTCCACCAAAGTAGAAATATACACAGGCGGCAGCAAACCTCATAAAACATGGTACATTGGTGGCCCTACAGCAAGTAGATTAGGAACCATAATGCTGTTAGAAAAAGACGGGGAAAAATCATCAAAACCATATATCACACACATGATTATGGAACGAGGTTATCTTGGAACCCGATTTTTTGTTGATGAAACTCTTTGGAAAGACAGAATTGTAATGAAATGTGAGCCAAAAGAAATTAAAAGTGTTGAAGTAAAGCATGCCGTTGACACTTCTGTTTCTTTTAAAATTGAGCAATATGAGTTGGGTAAATTTAAAGTGACCAATTTAGACGAAAACAAAACTGAAGAGTTATCTCCCCTAGTGGCCATACCGTACTTGAAAGAGTTCTCAGGTGTTTACTATGAGTATATTGATGAAAAAACACCTGAGCGAGTGATTGACTCCGTTTATTCTGCATTGCCACGACACATTGTTCGAGTGACAATGAACGATAATAGCGAGTTCCTTATTAAATCGTACAATATGCCAGTACCGGAGGGTTCTACCCTAAACGGCAGGGTCGTTGATTATCACCCTGAGCGAATGTACATTTATACCAACAAGTTGGAAGAAGGCGTATATCCGATTGTTCAGAACTTAACCTTTGATAAATTAGTCCCCAGTTTGAAGCACTTAGGTTCATCAACAACTGTTGAAAAGTAAATTCAAAAAAGTTGAATTTCACCTTCTCAAAAGCTATAAATTTGTTTGCTATAGAAAAAGAAAGCAGATATGAAATTTTTAGTATCGAGTAGTTCATTACTCAAACAATTACAGAACATTAGCGGTGTATTAAATGGGAATAACTCACTTCCTATTTTAGATCATTTTCTATTTGAAATTAGCGAAAATCTGATTCAAGTTACTGCGTCAGATTTAGAGACCACCATGGTTACTAGAATCACGGTAGATTGCAAGGAAGAAGGTATTATTGCCATTCCAGCAAAGTTATTACTCGACACCTTAAAATCGTTACCAGACCAACCGCTAACTTTCACCATCGACATAGAGAAAAAAGCAATTGAAATTAAGTCGGACTATGGTAAGTACAAACTTCCTGGTCAAGACGGAGGAGAGTTTCCAAAAACTCCAGAAGTAGAGTCGCCAACTAATTTGGCGGTTGCAGGAGAACTGTTGTTCAATGCCATTGACAAAACCATTTTTGCTAGTGGTAATGACGATTTAAGACCAGTAATGTCAGGTGTATTTTTCCAATTTTCAAAAGAAGATTTAACGTTTGTTGCAACAGATGCGCACAAATTAGTGAAATACAAAAGAACTGATGCACAAGCTTCTAAAACGGCAAGTTTTATTATGCCTAAAAAGCCATTAAACTTGTTAAAAAACATTTTAAGCTCAATTGAAGAGGAAGTTAAAGTAGAATTCAACGAAACCAATGCTTCTTTCGCTTTTGAAGACACACAGTTAATTTGTAGATTAATTGACGGGAAATACCCGAACTACGAGGCTGTTATTCCGAAAGAGAATCCGAACAAATTAACCATTGAAAGAATGTCTTTATTGAGCTCTATAAAAAGAGTTAGCATTTTCTCAAGCAAAACAACTCACCAAGTTCGTTTAAAAATGAGTGGTAGTGAATTGCAAATTTCTGCTGAAGATGTTGATTTTGATAATGAAGCAAAAGAAAGATTGAAATGTTCTTTTAACGGAGAAGACATGGAAATTGGATTCAACTCAAGGTTCTTAATTGAAATGCTAAGCAACTTAGATACAGAAGAAGTAAACATCGAAATGTCTGCACCAAACAGAGCAGGAATTTTAACTCCAGCTACAGGAAATGACGAAAATGAGCAAGTTTTAATGCTTGTTATGCCAGTGATGTTAAATTCATAAAACCAAAATAAATTGACAGAAGCCCATTTCGTAACTCGCGAAATGGGCTTTTTTTTTGAATGCCTTACTTTTACCAAATGACTAAAAAAGATCAAGAATTACTGCAGACGCTATGCTCTATTCACGCTCCTTCAGGCGGGGAACTCCCTGTCAGAAATTTTTTATTGGAGTACATTGAAGCAAATCAAAACGATTGGAAAGTTCAACCAACCTTAATTTACGGCGACGACTTTCAAGATTGTTTGATTTTAATTTTTGGTGAGCCCAAAACAGCCATTTATGCACATATGGATTCTGTAGGTTACACAGTAGGCTACAACAACGAGTTGTTAAAAATTGGTGGACCGCAAGCAAAGGCAAAAACAATTTTAATTGGTGAAGACAGCAAAGGAAACATTGAAGGGAAATTGGACTTTGAAATTGAAGAGGAAAGCGACGAGCGAAAGATTGTAAAAACTAAAATTATTTTCGATCGGGAAATTGATCGAGGAACAACCCTCACCTACCAACCAAACTGGATTGAAACAGATACGCACATTCAAAACTGCTACCTCGATGATCGACTTGGTATTTTGAATGCTCTTAAGGTAGCTGAAACTTTAGAAAATGGCGCTATTGTATTCTCAGCTTGGGAAGAAGTTGGCGGCGGAAGTGTTGGCTACCTTGCCAAGTATTTATACGAAAATCATCAGGTTAGACAAGCGCTAATTTCTGACATAACATGGGTAACAGACGGTGTGCAAGACGGTAAAGGGGTGGCCATTTCCATGAGGGACTCAGGAATTCCACGAAAATCATACATTGACCGAGTTATTGAACTTGCTCGGGAGTCAGGTGTTACTTTTCAGTTAGAAGTTGAAAGTGCAGGGGGAAGTGATGGAAATGCGCTGCAAAAATCGCCGTACCCAATTGACTGGTGCTTTATTGGCGCTCCCGAAGAAAATGTGCACATGCCAACGGAAAGAGTTCATAAGACCGATGTAGAAGCCATGCATCAATTATATAGCTATTTGATGAAACATTTATGACAAACCCCAATCGACAACGGTACCTTGAAAGGAAGAAAAAAACACCTCCTTTAAACAAAAAGTTAGTTGTTGAAAAAGAAGATAACATGGGACTAATGGCTCTTTTTGCGGCCGTTAGTTTTATTGCTTCTATTCTTTTCTTTGTGGTAAACATTCATAAAATTGACATTTCAAATTTTGGGTTATTTCAGCTTATTGCCATAGCAACTGCCCTGTGGTTTCTTATTCCAATAAAATGGTACCGCAAAAATTTCACCATGAGCTATTACGAATATGTTATATTCAACATTATTTCTTTTGCCCCCACAAGTATCGTTTTATTGTTTATTCTCAATTTAAACTTAAACGGTTCTCCTTATGTCGAAACATATAAAGTCAAAAACTTCGATCCGTACGAAAGAAAGTATGTTTTTCATTTAACCGATGGGAAATACGAAGAAGAGGAATACCTCAGAACCATTTACGACGACGATTTCCCGAACATAAAAGGAGTTCAAGAATATTCCATTAAGTTCAGCGATGGCTATTTTGGTTTACGGGTGATTGAGGAAAAGTCGGCGCATTAAAGTAAATGAATCTTTGAATTAGCATTGAACAACATAGCGGAAGGAGTTTACGTCTTAGAAGTGGAAACCGTGCCTGCGGCAGGCAGGAGGAGAAGAAAAAGTGAGAAATAAAATTGTGATTATATAATAGTATTAATTACGAATTTGATAATTACGAATTAAAAAAAGAAGTATTTGAATATCCGTATTCACACCTAAGATTTCATTATTGACGCAATAATCAACCTATCAAATAGTTTCTCTCCAAAATACCTTCGGTTGAGTTTATAAACAAATTCATTTAAATATAATTGAAGGTATT
>CAJQLW010000041.1 GCA_905479325.1 uncultured Flavobacteriales bacterium | reverse complement strand
GTTCCTTAAAATGATAGCGACATGCTTCTTCGCTACCAAAGTGTACAGCGAATGAAAATATATTCATAATTTTAATGCTTTAGACAGCTAAATTAATAGTTTTAGGCAACTTTACGGATATTCAAAATAATATTAAAACCCTTAGCGCCTGCGCTGTAAAAGTCAAAAAACGTTTGATCTCCATAATTTAAATTCACTTGAATCGATTGCTCATCATTATAAAAATAATTTGTAAAAATAAATTCAGAACCAAAAGGTGTGAGGTTATAACCCAATGAAGGTAAATAATTAAATGCAGAGAAATGGATTGAAGGAATTCCTCTTCCTCGAGCATTTCCATCAATTAAATAATCTTTAGCCAAGGAATAAACGGAGTACATCTGTAAAGGATTCAATAATGAAACGAGACTTTGAAATGCTAATTTATCCGTGTCGTACATCCTGTTCTTCCCGTCACCATGTACAGTATTTAAACGCTGAATATAAGCGTCTAAATCATCAACTAAAGTCACTAAACTGCTAAGCAGTCTATCATTCCATATGTAAAAAAGTAAATTATTTTTTGTCATTAGGTAAAGAATAGATTCTTGATAGTGCATATCTCCTTTTAGAATTACTCTAGAATTTATTTTTTCTGAGAATACCAGATTCGCTTCGTTTCCGCTAAAAAGCAACGCTAAACTCTCTGGTTCGGTCACAACTTTGTTTGGTGCCAAATAGCCTGGAATTGCATAACTAATTGCTCCTCCAAGAGGAGGTATTAAACCAAAATTATAAGAATTGTAAGAATACCCAAACTCTCTAAACCTAGCTCCATGTCCAAAGGCTTCACGCTGCAGTATGGTGAACAACCAATTCAATTGCAAATCAAAAACAGATGCCTTCAAGAGTCTATATCCGATTCCGCCACTCTTGGTCAAGAAAGTATTCTCCTCGTTAAACTTGAGAGGTACAAATTCATCCGTTTTCTCATATAAAAATCTGTGTATGGTTATTCCGTTTTCAGCTCCAAAGCTTGAGGATTGTTCTTTATAGAAAACTAAATAATTTGGAATTTGAGCACAGAGATCAATGCTTAAAACTATCATTCCCAAACAGAAAAAAATACTTCTTATCTTCAAAATCATATACAATAATAAGTATAAAGAAATAATTTAACCTCTCATAAAAACAGGGGTTAAACTAAAACACGATCTAATTTTTGTTGCTTATTAGTCGCACCATCTTTTATTGACACTATCATGTGTTAAACCTTCCTAATAATTCTACTTTTGAAACGCATATCGTTTTAACTTTGAGTTTGAACTTAATGCTTTCTCATGAAAAACCCGCTGATAGTAATTACCAACGATGATGGAATAACCGCTCCAGGAATTCAAACACTCATAGAGGTAGTGAAAAAAATTACCAACAGAATTGTAGTAGTAGCTCCTGATAAACCGCAATCTGGAATGGGACACGCCATTACCATCAACGCCATGATTCGGATAAAAAAGTTCGAGCTCGATGGTGTTACGGCCTATAGTTGCAGTGGAACGCCCGTAGATTGCGTAAAAGTTGCTACTGCAAAAATTGCTGAAGGAAAACCAGATTTAATTGTTTCGGGAATTAATCACGGCTCTAACTCAAGCATCAACGTTATTTACTCGGGCACCATGTCCGCTGCAATGGAAGGAAGTATTGAAGGTATTCCGTCCATTGGTTTTTCATTAAACGATACCAGAATCGATGCCAGTTTTGAGGCTTCAAAAAAATATGTAGAGCAAATTATTAACTATGCTTTGGAGAATCACTTGGAAGGGAATTGCTGTTTGAACGTGAATTTTCCCGCGGTGAACGAAGACTTGATTCAAGGAATAAAAGTTTGCCGACAGGCCAATGCCATGTGGGAAGAGGATTTTCAAGAGCGTCATGATCCGGCAGGAAATCCCTATTATTGGCTAACTGGTAAATTTGTGAACCACGAAGAAGAGGCGACCGATACAGACGAATGGGCATTGAAAAACAATTACGTTTCTGTTGTTCCTGTTCAATACGATGTTACAGCTTATCCCGTTCTAGAACAAATCAAACAATTGGAAAATGACTAAAAAATTCGACAAAATTTGGGTAGGCATACTTGCCGGAATTGTATTGCCGTTAGTTGTAATGGGTATATTCTACCTTTCATCATACAGTTACATTACCGTTCCTCAATTTTTAAGGCAAATGGTTTTTGCGTCAATTATTTTAAAACTACTAAGCCTTTGCGCTGTGGTTAACTTAGGCGCATTTTTTCTATTCTACAGGGTTGAGCACGACAAAGCAGCACGAGGGGTAATTTTCGCAACACTTGTTTTAGCAATAGTTGTGGTGGTTGAGAAATTTTTAAACGGAACCTTGTAATGCGTTATTACATTATTGCCGGTGAAGCTTCGGGCGATTTACACGGAAGTAACTTGGTCAAGCAAATTCTTAAAAAAGATTCTGCTGCTGAAATTAGAGCTTGGGGAGGAGATTTGATGGAAGCGGCGGGCGCAGAAGTAGTGAAACATTATAGAGATTTAGCTTTCATGGGTTTTGCGGAAGTGATCATGAACCTCAGAACGATTCTTGGCAATATAAAAGAATGCAAAAAAGACATTGAAAACTATAAACCAGATGCAGTAATTTTAGTTGACTACCCAGGGTTTAACTTGCGAATTGCTGAGTTTGTAAAAACTCTAGGCATAAAAGTTTACTACTACATTTCACCACAAATATGGGCTTGGAAAAAAGGGCGAGTTCATAAAATTGCCAAGTTCACCGATAAAATTTACACCATACTGCCTTTTGAAAAAGCATTTTTCAAAAAGTATGGCTACGATGTGGAATATGTTGGTCACCCCCTACTCGATGCCATTGAAAATAGAGATACTTCTGAAAACAGAAAAGCTGAAATTCGAAAGGAATTTGGCATTAGCGAGAAACCCGTTGTCGCGATTTTACCAGGAAGCAGAAAACAAGAGATTGGCGTAATGCTGCCGATTATGTTGCAACAGATTAAAAATTTTCCCGACTTTCAGTTTGTGTTGGCTGCCGCTCCAAGTTTTGACCTCAGCTACTTTGATCCTTTTCTAAAAGAATTCCCTTCATTAAAAGTTATTCCAAACAGAACGTACGACTTACTTACCATTTCGCACGCTGCTATGGTAACTTCTGGCACTGCAACATTAGAAACGGCTTTATTTAAAGTACCTGAAGTGGTTTGCTACAAGGCCAATGCAATTTCTTATCACATTGCCAAACGAATTGTTGACATCAAATACATTTCATTGGTGAATCTAATTATGGATGAGGAAGTAGTAACGGAACTAATTCAGGGTGATTTAAACGAAAAGTTATTAAAGCAAGAATTGGGAAAACTGCTTCATGAGAGTCCAGAAAGGCAGGAAATGATCAATAAATTTGAAGTGCTAATAAATACTTTAGGCAGCGGTGGAGCCTCCGAAAAAACGGCCAAATTATTGATTGACGATTTAACCAATGCGTAAACTACTTTTCTCTTTCTTATTTCTATTCTTTTGCTTTTCAGCTCAAGCAGAATTCATTAACATAGGTGTTTTTGCTTCAAAAAAGGTAAATAGCTTTGAATTTTCAGTGCGAGCAGGAAAGTACGCTCTATTCTCAGAATCGGGAAAGATTAAAGAAATAGACTCAAAAGCGAGTTTGACAATAAAGTATGTTGATGGCTTCGTAGAAGTGAAAGAAAACGGGAAAGCAATTGGCAAGTACAGAAAGGTAAACTTAATGGGAGTGGGCTGGTACAACCATTTTATGGTAAAGAGTACTAATCCAGTTGGGTTAGAACGCCGTTTTGACGACAACCTAAAAATCGTTGCACAACGAAATAAAATGCAACTAATTAACAACTTAGACTTAGACAATTACGTTGCAGGTGTGGTTGAAGCAGAAGTAGGTAGAAAACCGCCAAAAGAATACTTTAAACTACAAGCAATTATTTGCCGAACATACGCCCTATCAAACACGGAAAAGCACATTGTTGAGGGTTATAATCTTTGCGATGAAGTTCATTGCCAAGCTTATCATGGCAAAACCTTTTTTAACAACATTGTTGAAGCTGCCATGCAAACCAGAGGAGCAGTAATTGTTGATTCTGACATTCAGCTAATCACTGCGGCTTTTCATTCTTCTTGTGGCGGACAAACGGTAAACTCTGAAGATGTTTGGAGTAAATCATTGTATTATTTGAGGTCAGTGAAAGACACCTTCTGCTTAAAGCATAAAGATGCCACTTGGCAAAAGGAAATTGACAAAAATCAGTGGAAAAACTACTTGACAGCACGCTTGCCCAACACCATTTCAGAGCAACAATACATGAACCTCAACTTAAATGAAAGGCTAAAGTATTTTCCACAGTCTAAACTTTCGTTTGAAGAATTAAGAGGACAATTTAGGCTACGTTCTACCTATTTTAACATTCAAGAAACGGAAAACAAAGTGCTTTTAAAAGGCAGAGGTTTTGGCCACGGGGTCGGACTTTGCCAAATTGGTGCAATGGAAATGGCGGCTCTAGGCTACAACTATTCCGAAATCCTTCACTTTTATTACAGCGGAGTGCACATTATCGACTTAAGTGCATTGGACTTTTTTAAGGAGGATTAAAATTTCGATTTAGCGAAATTTGATTGCGAATGAATCAAAATAAGCCCTTTTCCCATTATTTGGTTTAGGTGGTTTTAATTTGTTGTCTAGGCTTCGACCAAATTTGAGCACATAGCATCCATCTTAAAAATAAACATTCGGATTGTTACTAAAATAGCTCAGCCTGATAAACACAGACTAAAGCTACCAAGTTTTAGCAATCCCTTTTAACTTGTCACACTGAGTGCCGACCAAAGGGAGGTGTATCGAAGTGTAGACGAGTTTAAAAAACTCACAAATCAAAATTCGCAATTAAACGATTCGCAATTCTTTAATACCCTCTCCAACTCTTCAAATTATCCTGCTTCTCTTCAGATAATGAGTCAACGAATGAAACCACATTTCTAGAAAAATAAAACTCTTCCGATAAATTCACAAGAATTCGTTTCGCTGTGCCATGAGCGTCAAATGCTCCCATCGAAATTTGTTCTCCTCTAAAATATTCTAACCATTGCGACAAATCATCGTTTACTTTAATTCCGTTGATAATTACAATCTCATCTCCAACAGAAATCCCACCTAAATCAGCAGAGGAATCAGGATAAACCATAATTACTTTGTTGTCCATTATTTTCACTCCTAAATACGCTTCGTGAAAAATAGTTGCAGGCAGCTTCTTGTATTGCAGTCCGAAAAAATTCATGCTTGCATTCAGCTGGTTTGTAAAATCTTTCGCCCCATTAATGTACGCCGTAAAAAAATCAGTTAAATCACTTCCGGCGAAACGCTCAACTGTAGCTTTATAATCCATTTCAGAAATTCCTTTCCTTTGCTTGTAAAAGTCTTGATAAAAGGTTCGTAGCACATCGTCAAATGAGTGTTTATTTCCGCTAGCTTTTCTAATTTCTACATCCAACATAAAGGTAATCAATGCCCCTTCTGTGTAAATAGAAGCTTTTCTATTGGGCACACCCATTACATAACCATCCAACCAAGTGTCAAATGATGAATCAGCCACAGACATGTTTAAAGCTCCCGGGTTGTTGTAATGTCGATCTAAAATTTGATTGAACGTTCTAAAAAAAGCAGCGTCGTCAAATACTTTACCTCTGTATAGCATCACATCTCCATACCAAGTGGTTGCTCCCTCAGATAAGTATCCCAATTTTGAATAATTCTCTTTTGAGAAATCATACGGAACCATTTCTATTGGTCGGATTCGTTTCACGTTCCAGGTGTGAAATAATTCATGAGAAGAAACGCCTAACAAATCTTCATAGCGCCCTTCTTTTTTTAGCACATTGTAAGAAGGACCTAACAAAATTACCGTTGAAGCCGAATGTTCTACTCCATGATATGCAGGTTGCGGTAAAATTTGAAATAAATAATGGTACTCTTTTGTTGGAAAGTCTCCAAAAAGTTCAATCTGCGGTTTCGTAAAACCTATGAAGTCCTTCTCCAATAAACTCCAATCTGGCTTAAACTCTCCCTGAAACCAAAGGTGAAATTTTGTTCCTTCCAAGTCAAATGAATGATGCTGAAGGGTTGCTGAAGCAATAAAGGGACTATCCGCTAATTCATCAAAATTCTTCGCTAGAAAGCAATTTTTAGCACTTGAAGACAAAGCAACTGCCACTTGATAGTCTTCTGGAATATTTAACTGCAACTCACAAGATGCTTCTACATGATCTGAATCGTACAACAAACAACTTACAGGGTTCATGTACAGTTGTTTTTCATCTAAAAAGGTTGACCCTGCGTTTAATTCATTGGCGAAATAATTATACGATACTATCACTTCCGTGGAATTCGCGCATTCAATTTCCCATAAATCTTTTGTCAATTTTTGAACACTCAATTGCGCACCCTTTTCGTCTTTCGCCACAAAGGTTTGAATGTTTTTGGCAAAATTGCCCAACTCATACCTTCCAGGCCGCCATGCAGGTAATTGCAATTTAACTTTTTCACGATTATTTGTCGACAAGGTTAACTGAATGTCAATGTAATGACGATTTGGATTTTGATAGGAAATAGTATACTTCATCTTGTAAAAATAGTATGGTTTATTCACTTTTAACTCTAAATTTGAGAATCAATTCAACCACCTATGAAATTCATTTTTCACTTCCTTAGATTGATTCGTTTTCCCAATTTGGCGATTATTGCGTTAACCCAATACGCCATTCGGTTTGGAATTATTTATCCATTCTTGCAACAAGCAGATTTAGATTTATTCCTTTCAGAAAGCTTGTTTGGAATGATTGTAGCGGCAACTGTTTTAATTGCCGCTTCCGGTTATATCATCAACGATTACTTTGACGTTAAACTAGACCATGTGAATAAGCCGAAGCAAATGGTCATTGGCAAAAGCATTTCGAGACGGCAGGCTATGTTTTTACACACCATTGTTAATGCTGTTGGCATTGGCTTGGCCGCTTATGTTGCAGTCAAAATTGAGCACCCAATGTTGGTTTTATTTCAGCTGGTAAGTGCCGGTTTGCTGTGGTTTTACTCAGTAAGCTTTAAAAAGCAAATTCTGATCGGCAACGTTATTATTGCCGCTTTAACCGCACTGGTTCCTTTCACAGCAGGGTATTATGAGATTGCGGTGATGTACGACCATCTTTCTGTTGACGCCACTGTAAAATCGATTGAAGCAGATAGCTTGAGAAGCTTACTTTTTAGTATTCAATATTTATTATATTGGGTGATTGGTTATTCTGCTTTTGCGTCTCTACTTACTCTTATTCGAGAAATTATTAAAGATTGCGAAGACATTGAGGGCGACAAGGCATTCGAGTGCAAAACTCTTCCAATCGTGCATGGAATCCCAGCAGCTAAAAAAGTCGCGAGTTATTTAATCGCCTTCCTTCTCATTCTCATTACTTTTTTAGAGTTTATGCAAGCCAATTCAGGAGATTGGATTTCGTTCGGCTATTTTCTTATTTTGATCAGTTTACCTCTAATTTGGGTGATGATTAAGTTGAGAAAAGCGAAAGAAAAGAAACACTTTTTCGTAATAAGCCAAGTAATTAAAGTGCTCATGCTTATTGGTATTTTATATACCGGATTAATTTATCTTTTTTAATGAATCTCAACTCAAAAAACTGGAATATTATTCTTGCTTCTCAATCGCCCAGAAGAAAGCAATTACTTGAAGAGTTAGGGTATACTTTCACTCAGAAATCAAAAAATACGGACGAGAGTTTTCCCAACGATTTACCAAAAGAAGAAATAGCTTCCTACTTAAGCAGAAAAAAAGCTGCAGCATTTACGAACGAAATAAAAGAGGGTGATTTATTGATTGCATCCGATACAGTTGTTTTGTTGGAAAACCACATATTAGAAAAGCCAACCAACGAAGATGACGCCTTTCGAATGATCAATGAACTTTCGGGCAAAACACATCAAGTTATTACAGGGGTTTGTTTGAAATCTATACACCAAGAGGTTTCATTCTCGGTTACAACAAAAGTGGTTTTTAAAGAACTGAAAGACGATGAAATTTGGTTCTATATTGAAAAGTACAAGCCTTTTGACAAAGCAGGAGCCTATGGCATTCAGGAGTGGATTGGTCAAATAGGCGTAGAAAAAATTGAAGGTTCTTTTTATAATGTTATGGGCTTTCCCTCCAAAGAAGTATACGAAGCGATTGAAGCTTTTTAGCTAGTTACCTAGTTTTTCAATCAACTCCGTTCCATAAATGGCAAGCGCCTTCACTTCGCTAATTGAAGATATTCTATTGCCCTTCAAAATGAGGATATTTTTCCCGTCAGATTCTAAATGGTAGTATGGATGAGTCTCAAAAAATAGCACCAAATCGTTGGTAAAAAAGGCCTTTATTTTCTCCACATTCTTGCCCTTTACCCTAAAGCGTCGAGAAAAATCTTCATGACCATCAATATTAACATCTTCGAAACCAGCCATTCCTGCAATTCGATCAAAAATTCGCTCTTTATCTAGTCGAAACCTAGGTATTGGTGTAATAGGAGACAACATTAGGACAGTGTGCTTGTGGACTTCTTTAGCAAATAGTTCTCCTTCATAAAACTCTACATCCATCAATTTCACCCGCACTCCTTTATGTTCCCCTCTAAAAACATTGTAGGCATGCGCAAGCTTTTTTCGTCGAAAGAAAGGAAATCCTTCTAACAGTGGCAGCTCTGTAATTGATTTCGATTTGAAGTCCCACTTTAAGTCTTTGGCGAACTGCTTCATTCTTTTTTGTCTAGCGGTTAGCACATCCCCTTTTTTCATAAAATTGGTGAACCTCATCATCCTTCTTGCAGCAAAAGGATGCTCTGATGTTGAATCATGAATATCTAACCCAATAACTTCTAAAGAGCTATTTTTCTTTTTAAAATCGTCTTTGTAATGGTAAATGTGCTCCATAACAGAGTTGTCAACGAAAGTGGTTAATGAGAAATCTAGAATCAAAGATTTATTAGCGGGAATAGAATCCAGAACTTCTTTTAGTTTTAAATAGTTGATAAAACTTGAATGCCCCTTCACACTTAAGTGCAGTGAACCATCTTCTTCTTCGTACAATAAGGTATTTGGCCGTAGCAAGGTTCGAACAAACTCCAACCTATTCTGCATCAAGTACAATTGCACACCAAACGTAACTAGAATTCCTATTAAAATACCATTGATTAAACCAAACAGTAAAGTAGCCAGCAAAGTAGCGATGAATATTACAAATTGATCTTTACCCAAGTTATACATCTGTTTGAACTG
Organism: uncultured Flavobacteriales bacterium; assembly: GCA_905479325.1. Taxonomy (GTDB): domain Bacteria; phylum Bacteroidota; class Bacteroidia; order Flavobacteriales_E; family Vicingaceae; genus NORP294. Next base: position 38,935 of record CAJQLW010000041.1, on the reverse strand, counting down.
CTTTGGTGAAGCTAATTTGTACCCAGTAAAAACTAGTATTCCAGCCAAAGCTGAAAGAGGAATTTTAGTTAACAGGTTGGTAAATAGTACTACGAAAAGTAGCACAAATACCGCATGGAAAAAGTTGGCCCACCTAGATGTAGCACCTTGATTCACGTTAACTGAACTACGCGCGATTACTGCGACCACCGGAAGGCCTCCAATTAAACCAGACACTGTGGTTGCGATACCCAACGCTTTTAAATCTTTGTTAATGTTGGAGCGCCTTTTATAAACGTCCAGCTTATCCACTGCTTTTATACTCAGAAGAGATTCGATAGTGGCGATTAAAGTAATGGAGACAACAGCGATTAAAAAGCCCGATTTATTCCAATTAGAAAAGTCAGCTAATACAAAACTCTCTTTTAAGTTACTTGGAATCTGAATTAAAAACTCATTGGAAATTGGAAATTCATGCTCAGAAAACCAATAGAAAAAATAGTAAAAACCAATAGCCAGAACCACGATCCAAAAAGGAGCCGGAATGGTTTGAAAGATAGGGTTCCTAATTTTAGAGTAACTGGCCATAATGCCTAAACTAACCACTCCCATAATGGCTACCCACGGTATTTCCGGAGATTGTATTACTGCTATTATTGAGTTGGGCGTTTCAACGAGCAAGAATAAATTATTGGCAGCCTCCACTCCACTTTCACCTAACATCACGTGAATTTGTTTCGCAATAATGATAAGCCCAATTGCCGATAACATGCCTTGAATAGTAGCAGAGGGAAAGAAATCTGCCAAATTACCCAGCCGTAAAAACCCGAGCAGAGTGATCAGAACACCGGCGACTACAATTGCACCTAACGTATACGTATAACCTACTAGTAAATCACCTTGACCCAGCGTAACTACAGAGGTTAAAATAACAACCACTAGGCCATTTCCCGGACCGGCGATAGTCACATGTGAACCTCCTAAGGCTGCTGCCAGTGTACCACCAACAACAACCGTTATAATTCCTGCCATAGGCGGAACCCCCGATGCAATTGCGAGGCCCAAAGCTAACGGCAGAGCAATTAGTGAGACTACAAAACCTGCAAGTATGTTCTTCAGTCCTGATTGTTTAAACCCCTTTATGCCTTTGTATAATTCCGACATATTAATTTGGATGAACAATCATTAAATCACAAGGCATATCAGACAAAACAAACTCCAAATCGTGAGGAAAAAATCGATCTAATATACCTAATCTATTATCTGGACTATTCATTACTAAAAGGCTAGCTTTCTTCACCTCAGCATAATGACTTATAGAGTAACCTTTTTTACCGAAAACACAACGCAGCGTTACATCCGTATCGGAATCCAAGGGAAGTTTGTGCAAAATTTTAAAAATTCGCTGATCTTCCTTTTCTTGTAAATCCTTTTTCTCATGATATGCCTGCTCTAAGGTCAAATTATCATCAATTTTAGTTTTTACCTTTTTAGGGTCTATCTCTTCTACAATTGTTATTTTTTTCACATTGAAGTTTACCGCAAAATGGCAAGCTTTTTCAATCGTATTGCTTGTTTTAGGGTGGTTATCTCCCGTTACAACTACTTTACGAAGACTATGTTTTGTTAATTGTGGATTGGTAATCAACAACAAAGAACACGGCGGGTTTCTAGAAATTTTACGAGCTATTGAACCAATATAGTACTTCAAGACATCCTCGTGTTTCAAGGCACCCAAAATAAGTAAGTCGACTTTTTCTTTATGACAAACTTCGTTAAGCACTTTTACAGGATCACCTTCTTGCCAAATTAACTTAACCTTTGTACTATCAATTCCGACCTTTTCCAAAAGTAAACCTGCTTTTTCTTCCGCAACTTTGTTTTTAACTCCGGCATGGATTAAAAGCAGCTTGGCTCCTAGCCTCTCACTAATTCGCTTTGCCTCACTGAGCAATGCCTCAGCAGTTGGCGAAAACGCCAGAGCAGTTGCGAGGTTCGTAAAAGTTTCGGTTGGCTTGATATTATGTTTTATTAATCCCAATAAATACTGCTCCAATTTAGACCTCTTTCTCTTCTTAAGAAATAATAATGGAGTAAAAAACGAAATTGGCTATGATCATAAGCAATTGGAATTAAAGAAGACTCTCGACCATAACCGTTAACAAATCGCTGAAAACGGGCTGAAACATGAACGGTTTTGAATTTAAGCCCGGCGCCAACCTCGTAAGCAAATGCTAAAACTTTAAACTGGTCCCCAGCATATTTCTGTCCTTCATTCGCTCCAAACTGAACTCCACTGTAAAAGCGGTTAGAAATTGTAGGTCCGGCCATTAATTGCAACGGTCCAATTGAGCCAACAAACTTGGCACTATATTCACCTCTATAAATGGTATATTCTAACTCGTTAAAGGTTCGGGTGCCATTAGGAGATGTTAATGATAAATTCATAAATCCTCCACACCTGCAAACGTTCAATTCAAACAATACCGACGGAATAAATCTAAAATAAGGAGAGCTTTGCTCTTTTGGAGGGCTTACCATCATTTGCATTCCTCCATTAATAGCTCCAAAGGGCTTTCCTGCTTTGATAAAAACAGCATCATTCAGCTTATTTTTGTCAACAGAAAACCTCGAAATATTATACCCCAGATGTCCTCCAATTTCGAGTACTTGAGCATGAGCAGAGAAGGATAACAAAATAATTATCAATGCAGTAAAACCAAACCTAGGGCTCAAACTGAAACTCATACGGGGATGTATATTTAAACTCAAATCCAATCTTTTTTATCGCACTGCAAGTTACGACTTTATCTCTTGAAAAATCCTCTTCATCGAACTCAATCTTTGTAAAATTATTCTCTTTTGCTACTTGGTTGTAATAGTCCTTTTTTCGCGGATGACCATCGGAGCACAAATTGTAAATTCCCGCTTTAAAATGTTCGATTAAATGTACAATCGCATATACTGCATCCTCTCGATGCAGCAAATTCAAGGGAGCAAGTGGTTTCGAAATTCCGGTTCGCCCTGCTAAATATTTGACGGGATGGCGAGCTCCCCCAACTAAACCACCAAATCGGACAACCGACCAATTTTCAGTGTGTGATTTCAAATACTGCTCCACTTGAACAATCTTTTTTGCCGAATCTGACTGAGGTTCAACCTCACTATTTTCTGCAACCTCCCTTTCGTCATTTCCATAAACTGAAGTAGAACTTGTGTAAACCCAAGCCGCCTTTGGGTTGGTTTTAGACATTTTTTGAATCAACTTAGAACTTAACCCGGCATAGGCTGAACTGCTTGAAGGAGGGATGGTGTAGACAATAAAATCAAACTCCCCTTCAACTTTTTGTCCTTTCCCATTCAGGTCAAAAAGCTCAACCTTATCGACAACTCTTTTCAAATCGGAAAGTTTTGATTCTGTACTAGTAGTTCCGATAACTATTAACCCTTTCTTTTTTAATGCAACGGCAAGTTCTTTTCCGAGCCAGCCCATTCCTATAATACAAATTCTCTTCATCTTAAAAAATCACCTAATTTTAGCCTTCAATTTTAAATTGATATGGCTTTCGAATTTCATAAAGATAAAGACACCTACATTAAATGGCAATATGAAAATGCTAAAAACTATGTAATTCCTTTTATAGAGCGGCAACTGCCCATAACAAAGAGAATGCGAGTAATGGAAATTGGTTGTGCTGAAGGTGGAGTATTGAAGGCTTTTACCGATAAAGGATGTTTTGGATTTGGAGTAGAACTACAAGATTCTAGACTAAAAATTGCCGAAAAAGTATTTGAAGAAGAGTTAAAGTTGGGTAGCGTTCAATTAATGAGCAAGAACGTGTATGACATGGATTTGGAAAAAGACATTGATGAAAAATTCGACCTCATCATTTTAAAGGATGTTATTGAACACATTTACGACCAAGATCAATTTTTAGCTTACATCAAAGATTTTCTAAAACCTAAGGGGTATATCTTTTTTGGATTTCCTCCATGGCAAATGCCTTTTGGTGGTCACCAGCAATTGGTGAACAGCAAGTTGCTTTCTAAATTGCCTTATTACCATTTATTACCCATGTCATTATACAAATGGTTGCTTAAAGCAGGAGGGGAAAGTCCTGAAAAAATTGAGGGAATGGTGGAGATTAAAGAAACTGGTATCAGCATTGAGCGCTTTGAAAAACTGAATAAGAAGAATGGCTATTCTATCCCGCTTAAGCAGTTTTACCTTGTAAACCCCATTTACAAATACAAGTTTAACCTACAACCAAGAAACCAAAATTCCCTTTTAGGAGCTATTCCCTATCTTAGAAATTACTGGACTTCTTGTGTTTATTATTTGGTAAGAAAAGAAAGCTAGTTAATGTATGATTTCAAATGATTCACGTATGTTTCAAATGCTTCAACACCCTTCTTAGTTACTTTACAAGTTGTTAAAGGTCGTTTACCTCGAAAAGATTTTTCTACCGAAATGTATCCTGCCTTTTCTAATTTATCAATTTGTACACTTATGTTTCCAGATGTTGCTCATGTCTTTTCCTTTAAAAAGGTAAAATCTGCTGATTCAACACTTATTAAAATAGACATAACTCCAAGCCTTAATTGAGAGTGTAATAAAGGATCTAAATCTTTGAACATAGGTTTACTTTTTTGAGGCCAATAAATAACCCATAATTACTTAAGAACATAGTATCGCTGCAGTAATAAGTATTAACTGCAGATTAACCTGATTTAATCTAATTCTTATACATAAATTAATTTACATTATAAACCAAGTAGTAAAAAAAATACTCCAACTGAATTGGAGTATTTTTTCTTGATCTTACGCTAGTACCTCAGCAACCTTATCAGCAGCCTCTTGTAATAAAATAGCTGAATGAACCTGCAAACCAGACTCATCAATAATTTGCTTTGCTTCTACCGCGTTAGTTCCTTGTAAACGAACAATGATAGGAACTGGAATCTCTCCAATGTTCTTATACGCATCAACAACGCCTTGTGCTACACGATCACATCTTACAATACCACCGAAGATGTTCACCAAAATAGCTTTTACGTTTTTATCTTTTAAAATAATTCTAAATGCCTTCTCTACTCTTTCAGCATTTGCTGTTCCTCCAACATCTAAAAAGTTGGCCGGATTTCCACCACTCAACTTAATGATATCCATAGTTGCCATAGCTAAGCCAGCTCCATTCACCATGCAACCAACGTTTCCGTCAAGGTTTACATAATTTAGACCTGCCTCACCTGCTTCAACTTCTGTAGCATCTTCTTCACGAACATCTCTCATGGCAGCTAAATCTTTATGACGGTACAATGCATTTGCATCTAAACTTACCTTAGAATCTACCGCTATAATTTTATTGTCAGATGTTTTTAACACAGGGTTAATTTCAAATAGACTTGCATCAATTGAATCGTACGCTTTGTAAAGTGCGAATACAAACTTTACCATTTCCTTAAAAGCATTACCTGACAACCCAAGGTTGAAGGCAATCTTTCTCGCTTGAAATCCTTGTAAACCAACAGCAGGGTCTATTTCTTCGTGAAATATTAAATGCGGAGTTGCTTCAGCTACTGCCTCAATGTCCATTCCTCCTTCTGTAGAATACATAATCATGTTTCTACCAGTCGCTCTGTTCAACAAAACACTCATGTAAAACTCTTCCGTTTCGCTTTCTCCGGGATAGTATACATCTTGCGCTACTAAAACTTGATGTACCATTTTACCTTCAGCAGAAGTTTGAGGAGTTACCAAGTTCATTCCAATAATATCATTTGAAATCGAACGAACCTCATCTAACGACTTTGCTAACTTTACTCCGCCGCCTTTTCCACGACCACCGGCATGAATCTGAGCTTTAATCACCCACCATTCTGTTCCAGTTTGCTCGTTCAATTTTTTTGCTGCTTCTACTGCCTCTTCAGGCGTTTGAGCAACAATACCTTCTTGTATAGCAACACCAAATCCCTTTAATGTTTCTTTTGCTTGATATTCGTGAATATTCATCCGCTAATTGTTTTATTTTTTGGACTTCAAAAGTAAATTTTTGACCCCGAAATAAAAAGTGTTTCATCACATAATTCAATTAAAAATGAGTGCATGCTCCAAAAGGCTTCTTGAACCTGAAAGAATTCCTAAATTCGCACCCAAAGTATTGATTTTGATTGAAGGAAAAAACATTTATAAAGCGTTTGGCGAGGTAAAAATTTTGAAAGGAGTTGACCTTAAAGTAAAAAAAGGTGAAATAGTTTCAATTATTGGAAGTTCAGGTGCAGGAAAAACAACTTTACTGCAAGTTTTAGGAACGCTGACCAATGCCGACCAAGGTGATGTATTTTATGACAACACCAACATATCAAAACTAAATGACAGAGATTTAGCTGAATTTAGAAATAAAAACATTGGTTTCATTTTTCAATTTCATCACTTACTGCCTGAATTTACGGCGCTAGAAAATGTTTGTATGCCTGCATTTATAGCAAAAACACCTAAAAAGGAAGCAGAACAAAAAGCGAAGGCGCTACTCGACAAACTTGGGCTAAACCACCGATTGAACCACAAACCAAATGAACTTTCAGGCGGAGAGCAGCAACGAGTAGCTACGGCGAGGGCATTAATTAATTCTCCTAAAGTTATTTTTGCCGATGAACCATCAGGTAACTTAGATAGCAAAAATGCCGCTGAACTTCATCAATTATTCTTTGACTTACGAGATGAATTCGAACAAACTTTCATTATTGTAACCCATGATCAATCACTTGCAAAAGTTTGTGATCGGTCGTTGGCGATGAGTGATGGGAGTTTTAACTAAAATGTTAACAATTATCTAAATCACTGAGATTTCTTAAATAATCTTAATTTTATCATCAATTATCATAAATACAATTCATTTGAAAACACTAACCACCTTTTTTGGCGCACTTCTATTGTGTCTACCGGCTTTCTCTCAAATCTATATTAATGAGAATTTTAGCACGTTTACCGATTCAATTCTTCCTCCGCTAACCAGTGGGTGGAAAAACATTGACAGCATTACTCCTTCAGCCAACCAAATTTGGAGGTTCGACAACCCGAGTATTCAAGCGCTTAATAGTCCTATAGTTGCTCCTACTGCAGTAATTGACGGCGACTACTATGGTAACGGAAATAGCCAAGATGCTCATTTAACATCAGCGAGTTTTGACGCATCATTGGCTAGCGTTGTAATTCTACAATTTGATCACGTGTTTAGAGGTGTTGGATCTGGTGGGGGAGAAATTCGAATATTCGACGGTGTCAACTGGATTACCGATACAGTGTATGTAGTAAACACAGACCCAACAGGAAATGATATACCAAAGTTAGAGACAATTGATATTTCACAATATGTGGCTGGTGTATCCAATGCTCAAGTTGGCTTCAGATATCTTGATCCAAATTGGGGTTGGTATTGGATTGTAGACAATGTAAAAGTATTTCAACCTGTTCCTGACGATGCAGCTGTTGTTTCTATTGACTCTTTGCCAATTTCCGCTTGTTATTTAGACTCTAATGAGACTATTAGCGCAACTATCGTAAACTTTGGTTCTACTGTAATCCGAAATATTCCCATACGGTATACAATTAATGGAGGCACTATAGTACCTGAAACCATTACAGATTCAATTCTTCCAGGAGATACACTTCAATATAGTTTTACAACCAGAGCCAACCTTTCAGCTGCAGGCTCATATAACATCTTAGTGTACTCTGCAATTAGAGGAGACAATAACTTTTCAAATGACTCTGCTTTCTTTACAACCACATTAAACCCTTCTATTTCCACTTTCCCGTATATCGAAGGCTTCGAAAATGGAAGTGGCGCTTGGTCAACTGGAGGAGCCAATTCAAGTTGGGCTTTAGGAACTCCTGCAGGAACGATTATAAACAGCGCAGCAAATGGAGTAAATGCATATGTAACCAACCTCACCGGAACATACAACGACAATGAAGCATCGTTTGTATTGAGTCCTTGTTTTGATTTTTCATCCTTAAATGCTCCTCAATTAAAAATGAACATTTGGTACGAAACTGAATCTAGTTGGGACGGAACAATGTTACAAATGACATTAGATGGTGGTTTAACATGGACCCAAATTGGTTCTACCACTTCAGGACTTAATTGGTACAACGACAATACTATTAATGGCTTGCAAGCAGCAGGCTTTAGTGGCGAAGGTTGGACGAATGACCCTTTATCTAGAGCAGGTTCTAATGGCTGGATTTTAGCAGAACATGATTTACCTGCAGCGGCAAATCAACCTTCTGTTCGATTTAGAATTTTCCACGGAACAGATGGTTCTGTAACTGAAGAAGGCTTCGCTTTCGATGATTTCTTAGTTCAAGATGCTCCTGCGTTAGACGTAGGCGTAATCTCTTTCGACTCTCCTACATCAGGTTGTGGCTTAGGAGCTGCAGACTCAGTTTGCGTAATGTTGGCCAACTTTGGCTCCACTTCAATTACAAATGTGCCTCTAGCATATGAATTTAACGGTCAGCTTTTTGCTGATACGGCTTTTTTAACTTTAAATCCAGGAGATACGGTAATGCACTGTTTTGCAACAACTGTGAACGTTTCTGCAACTGGTACATACAACATTAAGTCCTACTCAATGGCTGCTAATGATGGTAATTCTTTAAATGATACGACGGATTTCTTTTTTGACAATATACCGTTGGTTTCAAGCTTTCCTTACTTAGAAAATTTTGAAAACGGCAACGGAGGATGGTCTGCCTATGGTACTGCCAATTCATGGGCATGGGGAAATCCTGCTGGAAATGTTATAACAAGTGCAGCGGGTGGATTCGCAGCATGGGTAACGAATTTAACAGGAACACATAACAACAGCGAAAATTCTTATATTGAGTCACCTTGTCTAGATTTATCATCGCTAACAGTAGATCCAATTCTTTATTTTTCATTAACCTACGACACCGAGTCTTGTTGTGACGAAGGTTGGGTTGAATACTCAATTAACGGTGGAACAACTTGGTCGAAATTAATTGACAACGGTGCTGCTCTAGAATGGTACAACGATTTAGGAAACCAATGGTGGGACGGAACCTCTTCTGGTGGAGCCGGAGTATGGGTAAATGCAGAGAATGAATTAGTAGGTCTTGCAGGCCAATCGAGCGTAAAAATTAGATTTGCGTTTAGTTCAGATGGATCTGTTATTAGAGAAGGTTTTGGTATTGACAATGTTCGAATTGACTTACCTGCTGCAACTGATGCAGGAATAGTAGCATTGACATCTCCGGTTACAGGTTGTGGTTTGTCGGGATCTGATTCTGTAAAAGTTCAAATCAAAAACTTTGGAGTCGATACATTAACATCAACGCCGGTAAGCTTTGAATTGAACGGAGCAGCTCCAATTACAGAAACGGTAACTACTCAAATTTTACCAGGAGATACGTTGGAATACACATTCACCACATCTTTAGTAAACTTATCTGTTCCGGGAAGCTATGCTTTTAAAGTATACAGCGGCGTAGCTGCAGATGGAAACCCCTTAAATGACACACTAAATGATGTTATAGCGAGCATTCCAGTTGCAACTTTTCCTTATACCGAAGATTTTGAATTTAGCAATGGCGGTTGGACAACCACAGGTGCGGCAAGCTCATGGGCTTGGGGAACACCTGCAGGATCTGCAATTGCAAGCGCAGCTGGTGGAACAGGAGCATGGGTCACCAATTTAACAGGTGTATACAACGACAATGAATTGTCATATCTTGAGTCTCCTTGTTTTGATTTCTCAGGACAAACAAGTGATCCAGTTTTAAGATTTGCGTTAACTTATGCCACAGAGGCTTGCTGTGATGAAGGATGGGTTGAAGTTTCTACCGATGGTGGAGTAACTTGGGCAAAATCAATTGATTTAGGAGCTGCTCAAAATTGGTACAATGACTTAGGCAACCAATGGTGGGATGGAGCTAATTTTTCAGGAACCGGAATCTGGGATAGTACCTCAAATGTAATGACTGGTACGGCAGGTTTATCAAGTGTAAAAATTAGGTTCGCCTTTTCTTCTGATGGTTCAGTTACGCAAGAAGGTTTTGGAGTAGACAATGTTTCTCTTGATGTAGCCACATCAATAAGACAATTAGATGCTTCTGAGGTTGAATTTACCATTTACCCGAATCCAACAACAGGAGAATTTACTTTAGTTGCGCCTGCATCAAAAGAAGCTATAAACATTGATATTTTTAACACAAAAGGTCAAATGATTTATAATTCAATAATGAAAGCAGGAAGTGCTAGAATTAATACAATTGATGTTAACCAATTTTCAAAAGGATTATACTTTGTGAAGGTTAGTGATGGTAACGCATCAAAAATTGAAAAGTTGATTATTCGATAGTCAACTTTTAACTTCAAACAAAAGCCCCTTGTCGAGATTCAACAAGGGGCTTTTTTAATTAATAAATCTATAAGCCAGATTCTGTTTCCGATAAATCGGAATTCTATCATTTATCTTAGCAGTCTACCCACCGGAAGGGCGAGCAACCCCATTTCCGGTTTATTTGACCTTGCAGCCCATAAGGTTTGCCTAGCTTCCTTTGTTACCATTGGAACGGTGAGCTCTTACCTCACCTTTTCACCCTTATTCCGATAAATCGGAACGGTTTATTTTCTGTTGCACTAGCTGTTTCCAATAAATTGGAACCCTCACTTTCATAAGGTATGGCGCTCTTTGCTGTCCGGACTTTCCTTACCAATTACTTGGCACGATAGAACGATTTATTAAAGCAAAAGTACGCCTAATCTTTAATCAAATTGATGAATGATCAGCTCTGTTGCCCCGGCCCCAAACTTTTGATAGTTCCCATCCAAATATTCAATTTCAGGGTAAGACTCGCTCAACAAAGTCCTAATCTCCTTGCGCAACTTCCCTTTCCCAACTCCATGAACAATGGTAAACTTCCTGATGCGCTGCCGATTTGCCTCTCGAATTAACTCGCGCACCACTTGCAGTTGAAGCTGCAATGCCTCAGCATCATTGTAGGTTGAAGCCTCATGTGGCAGAAGAACTTCTAAATGTATGTCTACAACAGTATTTTTTGTGCTAAAATTTAGCGCCACACTGCTGCTTGTCTGAACGATTTTTTTACCCTTTTGCTTATAAGTGTCTTCTACAAATTTGGGTTGATTTTCTACTTTCCCTTCTGCGGTTAACATATATACTTTTTCTCTAGCGAAAGTATACTCGAATCCATCGGGGCATTCAAAGGTGACGTGGCTATCCGTAAACGATATCAGTTTTCCTTCAAGAAGTTCATCTGTAACGTAAATTTTATCGCCAATGGATAGATTCATTATTTTAGCTGTTTATTGCAAAGGTAAATAGAGCATATGAAAAAAGAAGACAATCCTTGGAAGACTTTAAGCAAGAAAAAAGTATACGAAAACCCTTGGATTAAAGTAGAACACCATGATGTTTTAAACCCAAGTGGACAGCCAGGCGTGTATGGAACAGTTGCATTTCAAAACATAGCCATTGGTATTGTTCCGATAGATTCTGAAGGCTATACCTACCTTGTAGGGCAATTTCGATTTCCATTGAATGCATATTCTTGGGAAATTCCAGAAGGAGGATGTGCCTTAGAAACAGATCCGCTTGAAACAGCCAAACGAGAACTACGGGAAGAAACAGGAATTGTCGCTCAGCAATGGAATGAATTGCAAAAAATTCATACGAGTAATTCGGTAACAGATGAGTTTGGAATTATCTACATTGCTGAAGACCTCGAGTTTTTTAGTGCAAACCCAGATGATGATGAAGACTTAGTTGTGAAAAGAACTCACTTACAAGAAGTTTTAGAAATGATTCGGGAAGGATTGATTACTGACAGTTTGAGTGTGGCAGGAATACTAAGACTTCATTTAGAAAAACCTGAGTTATTTCATTAAAAGTACAACGGCCTAAATTGAACCGTTTTGTCAGATTGAAATTCTAAACTAGGTGCAGGCAGCTTTATGCAATTTGCGACTTTAAACATCCATTTAAGCCAGGTCTTTTGTGTTTCAATTTTCTCCCAGTCTACATCTAAACTCAAATAGTATTGCCTTGCCGCGTTAAACTCTTACCCATTTAGGGTAATTTTCTTCTGATTTGCAAAAACCATCTGATCTGCCCCTAGCCCAAATGAAACAGAAAGCCACTTTGGCTTTACTTTTGAGTGTATTGAATGAAGATTTACCGAAGCCCAATATGTTTGGCCATTATAATCTTTAAAGGCTTCTTCAAGTAGCGAAGAACCCAAAACATCAGGTCTATAATCGGAGTATTTAGTTGGATAAAATGAATACTTCAGTTGAACTATTTGTTTCTCAAAAAAATATTCCTGCGTGGTAAACAGAATAATGCCTGAAGTATTCGCAGCAAAATCTCCCCATGAAAAACCCCACTCTTTACTAAAGCCATCAAAAATTTCTACTGTTGTTAAAAACGAGAAACTAGACAATCCTGAATACAAAAGTGCTTGATTTCGACTCTTCGTATCATGGTGAGCATATAATTCATAAGATAGTTTACTCAAAGTGAAGGTAGAGTATGCATGACCAACCTTATCCATTTGCAACCACTCGCTGTTGTCGTTAAAAGATTTTAAAGGTCCTCTATCATAACCTGCGTACCAAAGTGAGTTCAAGCCCACCAACCCAACACCATAAACTGCTGCAGAATAAAGTCCAACCTTTCTATTGTGTTGTTTCGCGTTTAAAGAATCGTTTTGGCCATAAACAGTTGCAGCAGGTAAAATACCTGCTGCAAAAATTATAATGTTTTTAAAAAGTTTACTCAATTTAATTCGACTTGATCACTTTGTAGGTTTGCACCGATTTTTGTCCTACAACGGTAAAAATATAAACTCCTTTACTCAAAAAGCTTAAATCAATTACCTCAGTTCCGGCAAAACCTAAACCCATTTTTGTGTACACCACTTGTCCATTAGTCGAACGAATGATAAAATCAACTTGCCCTTCATCAACAAAATTGTAGTCAATTGACAAATTATTTTCAAAAGGATTTGGCTTAATACTCCCCTGATCTATTGTAGTAACTGCATCCTGAATTCCTACAATATTACAAGTAGTGTCTACAATTGCCTTAACGGTCACAAAGTTACTTTCGCAAGGTAATTCAGAAACTCCCCAACGATAAAAGTAAGGGTATCCCACAGCCGAACTAGAACCCTTTAGAGTCACTAAATTTGATATATTATAAGGAAAGCTAGCTCCAGCGGTATTTTTATAAAGACTCACATCTCGATCACTAAACGCAACCCGGTAGTTCGAATCTGGTTGTAATTCTAAATTAATGTTTACTCTTAACGGACTTGCAGGCACATAAACGTCTTTTGAAGCAACAAGCTCTCCTGAGCTATTCCATATATCGAGTCTTCTTGTGGCAGCTTTATTTGAAAATAAAATCATAGTGCGAAGTAGAATTGGTCTATGAACATCAAAAGTAATGTAGTCATTGTCTGCAGAATAAGAACCTGCTCCAATATTATTTAAAGGTCCTCCCGAAAAGCTAGTTGGGTTGCTCACTTCTTTCACGAATAGTGATGAATCTGATTGTAACCCGAAAATACTAACAGAGTCACCTGAAAGTACAAAGTTAGCGGTGGTGTCGCGATACCACATACCTGTTGACGTTACGTTCACTTTTAACCCTGCCTGTTCGCCAATACAAACTGTATCGTTCACTGCTGAAGGCGTTGCAAGCTTTGTTACCGTAACAGCATTAGTTTTGGTAATTGAACTGGAGCCATTGTTGTTTGTAACAGTCAAGGTCACATTGTATGTGCCGTCAGCATAGTAGTTATGAACCGGATGAGATTCTGAAGAACCCGAACCGTCTCCAAAATTCCAAGCGGTAGTTGAATAACCTTCGGTAGATCGATTTCGGAACTCCACGACACCTGTACAAGTAGAATCTGTATTTACAGAGAAATCGGCAATGGGAGAATTAGTTGCTGTTTTGCACTCCCAGTTAATGATAAATCCAGCGCCAGTTGCAACATTATCACTCACCATTCTCACAGTAACTTCATTAGAACTTGAGATTACTCTATTGTTTGTAGGTGGAAAGTTTTTGCAATAACGTCCTATTAAAGGAGCATCAATGGAAGCTCCATCATACACCTCAACAAAGTCACGGTTGCAATTAAAGCCAACTCCAGCTTCTACATCTAATTGCGTAAAATCTAACTGCACATAGTCTCCCGTGGTTGCTATGGTAACTGATCCATTCTCATTTGTTCCATATTCTCCTCCAAAACCTCCGGAGTCAAACAACCTACCGTTACATGATGTTAAGGTAGGATTCAAAGAATTATCCAATACGTACGAACAAGGAACTGTATTTGTGTCGATTGTGATATAGGCCATTTTTATTACCGTATCTGAACCACAAGTTCCGCCATCCCCAATCAATTGAACATTGAAAGTTCCTTGAGTAGAGTATAATGCAGTTGGGTTTCTTTGCGTACTCGTTGTCCCATTGCCAAAATCCCAATTAAAATTTTGAACATTAGAAGCCTCACTAACAAAATCCAGACTAACAGGAAGAAAACAAAAAGCAGTATCTTGAATTGCTGTAAATGAAGCTGAGACCGCATTGACATACTCATCTCCTACACCAACCGCGTACCATGCATTGGTGGTAGCCTCAACTTCGGGAGAACAAGCACCATACAAATCCATAGCAGATTTAATGGCATAAAATCTAGCTTCATCATGATTAGAAGAAGGATTCAAATAAACAGTAAGGTTTCGGAAGGCTATCTTCTCAGCTTTATCTATTCCAATACCCACAACATTAAAACTATCTGTAGCGTCATTCACACCTACTCCACCATTCACTAACAAATAGAACCAATAGTTTTGTACGCCGCTATTCGAGTGAACTCCGCAACGATCATTATTTGCCGTTGGAATACAACCTTTTGTTTGTCTCCAACTCTGCCCTTCATAGGTATCCGGGTGACCGTAAATGTTAGGATTCATCATGCTTCTAATGGCACCTCCAACATCTTCTCCAATACTCCAATTCGCTCTATTAGGCCGAGCATAAAACTCTAATGCTGTGCCGAATATATCACTAAATGATTCATTTAATGCACCAGACTCATTGGCATAGATCAAGTCTGATGTATTATCAGTTAATCCATGTGTGATTTCATGCGCAATGATATCTAAAGAGACCAATGGATTGCTTAACGAGGTTGTGCTGTTACCGTCTCCGTATGTCATCACTGAGCCATTCCAAAAAGCATTCGCATAATTTTGATCGTAATGAACATAACTGACTAAAGGAAACCCATTGTTATCTATACTGTTTCTGCTGTGCACATTCAACATATAATCATAGGTAACTTTTGTTCCCCAATGAGCATCGGTAGCATATTCGTTTTTATTAGCGTTAACATTGTTCCAGAAGTTATTTGAATCGATAAAATCAACAGCTCCTGTATAGTTCCTTTGAGTCAAAGAGTTTAATGTAATAATCGCAGTGCCTCTAGTGGAGTCCCTCAATCTAAAATACCCGGGTAAACTATCTGTAACAATTTCCTGTGTATCGCTGTAAGCTGTTACTGCCGTTCCTTTTGAATCTCCACCTGTATGAATTAAACTTTCATTGAATTGAATAGAGCCATCTTGAGCATTTACAAATACCAACTCTCTCATCAAAGGCTGACTTGCATAAACATTGAAAACGTGTGTAAGTGTTATGGTTGCACTTCCATTATAATAATCAGGTAAATACATCAGTTTTCCTCTCGGGTAGAATTCACTTTGAGTAGGATCAGAAGAACCGTCAATGTTCCACATATACTCTGTTCCTCCAACAAAGTTTATCGCATTCGCTTTAGCGACATTTTCACTTATTCTCGGTACCGAATTTACCGGCATCGAAGCTCTTATATTACCAGAGGAAGAAACGACCTTGTTGTCCATTAGGTGAACAGATAAGTTTGAATAAGCAACCTCAATTCCATCATAAAACAAACGATAACGCTTATGAGAAAAACCTAATTGATCATCGTTACTGCTCAACAAACTAAAGCTAAATTTATTTGAAGTTAAAATTTGCTCTGTTATTTGGCTTAAGAAAACCCCTTCCGATAGGTTTGATGAAGGGTCTAGTTCAATATAGGAAGGAAATGAATTTCCTTCTTCAACTTTCACCTCAATAGCATTCGGGAATACCTCAGCAGCAGCATTTCCGTTTAAAACAGAAAACTGAGCCTTGGCAGTAAATGAACAAACGATAAATAGGGCAAATAATATTTTTTTCATTCCATTAATGGGTTACAACTACTTTTTGGTGGAACATACCACGGTCAGTATTTATTTGAATAAAATAAATACCTGAATCCCAGTTTAAATTATTCACAACTACTTTTGAACGTAAATCGTTATTCTGAATAACGTGAATTAATTTACCTGACAAGTCTAAAACTTGAATTTGATTAATGGTTTGGTTGATGGTTTCTATTGTAAAATTATGATCACTTGGGTTTGGGTAAACACTAAACCCATCCTCACTTACTGCCTCACGAATTGTGGTAACATTACACGTTGTGTCAATAATTGCTCTTACCGGAACTCGAGGGCTTGAACAATCAGGACTTTTCACTCTCCAATTGTAAAAGAAGTAATAAAATCCGGTTGAGTTACCTGCACTACTTCCCTTAATGGAAACTTTGTTGGCAATGGTGTATGGATAACTTGTTCCTCCGTTATTTCTGTACAAGTTAGGTTGAGTACCTGCAGGAATACCTAATTGATAATTTGTCCCAGGTTCAATTGTAAAATTTAAATCTACTCTAAATGCACCGGCCGATACATACCTGGTCATACTTTGTAATACAACGCCATTAGCATTTCTTAATTCAATTGTTCTATTTGCTGAGGTTGAAGCATACACCCGAACAGAAATCAGCTCGATTTTATCGAATACATCAAAAATCAGGTATTGGAAATTGTTGAAATTTGCTCCACTTCCAATTGTATTTGCCACCGGGCCAACAGTTTGAATGGGCGCTGCAATAAGATTCTCAGCCCAAAACTCGGTGTTAGCAGTCACATTTGATACAGTATAGCTGTTTCCCGTTGCAATTGCATTCCCTCCAAACTCATTCGCATACCAATTAACAGTACCACTTGCCGAAGCAGCCAGGTTTGCCGACTGACCAATGCAAACGGTATCATTCATACTAGTTGGTCCAACCGGCCTCGCTACAGCAATTAAGTTTGATTTAACAGTAGAATCAGCTCCGAAAGAGTTTGATGAAACCAATTTAACTGAAAAGCTACCATTTGTTGTGTAGTAGTGGGTAGGATTTTGTTGAGCAGAAGTATTTCCATCACCAAAGTCCCAAAACCAAGTTGACGGAAGCTCAGTTGAAACATCTGTAAATGTTATTTCACCATCACAGGTTGAACTTGCACTCGCGGTAAAATCCGTTACAGGAGGTGAACTTGGGTAATTACACTGCCAATTAATTTCAAAACCTGCATCTTCTACTGCAACGTCAGATTCAAACTCTATGGTTATAGAGCCCCTAGTAGATGTAATTGAACTTGGAAGGTTATTATTACAAAACGCTCCTAAAAGAGGTGAATTGATGGTTGGACCGTCAAACACCCGCAATACGTCATAGTCACAAATTGTTCCACCAGAGCCTGCTTCAATGTCGAAAAAAGGAAATGTAATGGTAACACTAGATGCGTTCGATGGAGAAATTGTTACTACTCCGTTTTCATTTGGTCCGTAATCGCCGCTAGCACCGCCACTGTCGTAAATTTTCCCTGAACAATCTGTTTCTAAAGCACTTAGCCCATCGTCTAAAATAACAATACAAGCCAAAGCTGTATCGATATTGATATAAGTAGTTCTTAAAAGCGTATCAACTCCACATGCCCCACCATTGGCAATTAAAGAAACGTCAAATTGCCCGTAAGAAGTGTACGTGTGCGAAGGGTTTCGAATCGTAGAAAAAGTTCCGTCTCCAAAATTCCATACAAAATTTGTTGCATTGTTTGAGTTATTTGTGAACTGCGTTGATAAATTAGGAGAACAAGCTTGCGTCAAATCTGCTGTGAAATCTGAATTTACACCCGGAGTGTACGCTGCGCCAACTCCTACTGCATGCCACGCATTTGTTACCGCTATGTGCTGCGGAGAGCATGACCCATATAAATCTATTGCAGATTGAATTGAATAAAACCGTGCATCATCAAAGTTTGAAGACTGTGTTAAATAAATGGTCAAATTTCTAAAAGCAATTGCTGCAGCCGTATCTATGCCAAGTCCCGTTACATTGTAAGCCTGTGGATTCGGAGCATTATTTGTTCCGGAACCTCCTACAGTAAGTAAGTAAAACCACTTATTCTGGACACCAGAGTTAGAGTGAACCCCACACTGATCATTTTGCTGAGTTGGAATACAGCCAATTGTTTGTCTCCAATTGATACCGTCATAAGTGTCAGGGTCTCCATAAATTCTTGGATTTGCAAGAGACCTGAATGCTCCTCCAATATCTTCACCTAATAACCAATTTGCTCGATTTGGTCGAGCAAAAAATTCCACTGCTGCACCGAATATGTCTGAAAACGATTCATTCAACGCTCCCGACTCATTGGCGTAAATCAAATTCGCGGTAAACGTTGTAAGACCATGAGTTATCTCATGACTCGCGATATCTAAAGCTACTAAAGGTGTTGACGCTCCTGAACCATCTCCATAGGTCATACGCTGTCCGTCCCAAAATGCGTTATTGTAATTTACAGAGTAATGCAAGTAACTGTTCAATGCAAAACCTCTATTGTTGATTGAATTTCTACCGAATTTAACTTGAAAGTATTCATGAGTATTCTCTGCTCCCCAATGCGCGTCTGTAGCGTACTCATCACGCAATGTATTCACATTGTTCCAAACATTATCAGCATCTGTAAAATCAACAGCATTTGCATAGCTTGTTCCTCGCAAAAGGTTAAATGTATTGATTCCATTACCATTAACAGTTTGTCTCAATCGAAATGAATTTGAAGCTAGGCTATCAACTTTAACTGTCTGCGTTCCACTATAGGCAGTTTGTGCTGTTCCGGTTGTGTTTGCTGTATGAATCAAATTATTTGTAAAAACAATCTCTCCATTTGCCGCATCTACATAAACTTCTTGTCTGCTGAATGGCTCTTGAGCGTAAATGTTGAACTTATAGGTTAATCTCAAATCAGCCGGATTAACTCCGATCTCCTTTGAAATATATTTCATTTCTGGTGCAGGGTAGTACGTTGCAAAAGGATTTCCTGTCTCAAACTTCAAGTGCTTCTCTTCCGCAGGAATTTCCCATTTGTATTTGGTTGCTCCTACGTAGTTTTTGGCTGCATTAAAAGCTGCAGTTTTTGAAATAGAGTTTTCGCTTGCAGCAGGAATTTGATCTACCAGCTTGCCGTTCATGGAGTAAATTTCATTGTTCTTTGTATGAACAATCCACTCGGCAAGTTCAATTGAAACTCCATTGTAAGTCTGCTCATATCGAATATGTGTAAAACCCAACTGATCTACTTCTTGACCAATTTGCACAAAATCGAAACCTTCGACTCCTTTCCAGTAACTCTGGAACAAGTTTTTTAGCTCAGAAACAGCAGGACGCTGTTCACTTGAATACTCAATATACGTTGGTATTTTGCTTGACTCTAAAGAAAGTCTTTCCTTCACAACTTGATATTGAGAAGCTTGCCCAGCATAAGACAAATTTGCTGCTAATAAAATAGCAGTAAAAGTTAAAGAAAATTTCATCTACAGTAATTTTTAAAGACCTAAAGATAACTATAATGGCTTTACGATTGTTCGTTTCGCGCTCAATTGTCAGGATGCTTGCAATTAAAATACTTTCAGATACGCTTTATTTTTTCTCAAGTTAAAATAGTTTTGATTGGTATCAAGAGAATCAAATTGTTGAGAATACCTATAAAAGTAATCTAGCACAACAGCATCAGAAAAAACCGGTTCAGCGTACTTCGATTGAACAACATAATCTACCGAACTCCCTGCATGCTCTAACACATGCTGTTCGGGGAAAAACAAAATTATTTCTTCTGCTAAATTTAGAACTTGATTTGGAGTGCTTTTTACTGTATTCCAACTTATTTGCTCCACTCCTAAAGACTGTAAATGATCTTTAACCATTTTCTGATCGTATTCTCGTCCACCTTCAGAACAATATACCTCAGCTTGCTGACCATGAACAAAACTCCAAGTTGGATTCGATAAAGCATAAAATGTAATTTGCCTCGAGTTTAATTGCCGATAGGTATCTACCAATTCCAAAGCCTGAATAGCAATAATTAAGGTTAAAAAGGCAAATAGCACTTTAACATTTCTGTAATAAAGCACAATGTTAAATGTAACTATGCAGCAAATAAGGAAGGCAATAGAAATAGGATGTAACCAAACTCCTTCTGAAATGGCTCCTGGCAGTGCAGTAATAATTGCAATAATTTCATTTAGAACAGTCAAGAAGAAATCTACGATTTTAGAAATATAAAAATCGGTACCAACGAGTAAGTTCAGTGAAACAATAACAACCGAACCTGATACAATTCCAAAAGCCAAAGGTATTACAAACAAGTTCGCCAACAGAAAGTAATTGGGAAACTGATGAAAGTAGGCTAAGGTGAATGGCAGTGTTGCAATTTGAGCAACCAAAGAAACAACCAACAAACTCCAAGCCTTATCTACTAACCAATACTTGGAATAAAGCAATTTATAAATTGGTGGGTGCATTAAAACAATTCCGATTACCGCTGAATAAGAAAGCTGAAACCCGACTTGAAAAAGATTATTTGGGTCTAATAAAAGCAGTAAAAATGCCGATACCGCAATTGAGTTTACAATATTTGAGTTGCGCTTTACTAACTTTGAAAGTATCACAAAAGAGAACATCCACCCTGCTCGTTGCACGGAAGGTGATAAGCCGGCTAAAAATGCAAAGGCCCATATTACAAAAAGTAGAACAACTGCTCGTAGAATCCTATATGCTAACCTTTCAGGCAATTTACTCAGCAAAAAGCTGAAAATCAAAAATACAATTCCTACATGCAAACCTGATACTGCCAAAATATGCATGGCGCCTGCTCCTGCATATTGATTTTGCAATTCGAAATCGAGGAATGATTTGTCGCCAAGTGTTAGCGCTATTAAAACTGCTAAATTTTGAGCTTCAATTCCCTTGCTTTTGTAAATCTCGATAATAGACGCTCGTGCCGTTTCAGCATAACGCATTAATGAATTACTCGAATTTACTTTTACAAATTGATCTTCGAAGGTTGTAAGAAAAATATTTTTATGCTTCAGAAACTTTCGGTAGTCAAATTGAGTAGGATTTTGAGGCCCTGACGTTCTCTGTAACTTCCCTTTAGCCGACAGAAAATCACCAACCTTTGCTTCCAACAGTGAGTCTTTGTTGTAAACGATGAGCTTAAAATTACTCTCTACCCAAGAGCTGTCTTTTTCATAACGTTCAATTTGAACTACCAAAGACTGAATCTTATCGTTCTTATATTTTACAGATTCTACTTCACCAAGCCAAGCTGTTTGTTCAGGCACAGATTCAATGCCTAACTGCTCTATTTTGTTAAAGTAATTGGTATAGATCACACCCAACAAACAATAGAACACAGTAGCAAACACTCCGCCCCGGTAGTTTAATGTATAGCTCTTATTAAAAAAATGGAAAAGTAGAAAAAGCAAGAAAGAAGCACCAAAAATTAGCGCAAAAACGAAAGACGTACTAAAGTCAAAAAACGACGAAAAGAGAATCCCAACGGCGAAGGGGATGACTAATCGTACAAAAGGAAATGAGCTCCAAAAAATCAAAACGCTTAACTTTAGTTACAAAGAACTAAAATTAAGCGTTTTAAATTAAGATATACAAATATACCTAAACCTAACTTGCTAAGGCAGACTTTACAAGGCCTGCAATCAGTTTTCCATCGGCTTTTCCGGCTAATTTTCCATTGGCCATGCCCATTACTTTACCCATATCTACCATAGAACTTGCTCCGGTTTCAGCAACAATTGCATCAACAATAGCTTTCACCTCCGCTTCACTCATTTGCTCAGGTAAGTAGGCTTCAATAATGGCTACTTGATCTAATTCTGGTTGTGCTAAATCATCTCTACCTTGCTCTGTAAAAATTGCCGCAGCATCCTTTCTTTGCTTCACTAACTTTTGCAACATCTTTAACTCAGTATCTTCAGAAGATTCTGCCGCGCCTTTTTCTGTGGCAGCCATTAACAAGGCCGATTTAATGGCTCGCAACGACTCTAATTTCACCTTGTCTTTGGCTTTCATCGCCTCTTTCAAGTCATTATTTATTTGATCTGTTAATGCCATTTCTTCTATTTAAATTATTGTTCCAATGATTTTCTGATCATATTTAAAGCAGAACCTGCTCTAAACCAACCTATTTGTTGCGCATTGTACGTGTGATTTAACTTGATTGAATCTTTCGTACCATCAGCATGTACAACCTCTAAGGTTAATTGCTTGTCTGGAGCAAAATCTTCTAAATCAACAAAATTAAAGGTATCGTCTTCTAAAATCTTATCGTAATCCGCTTCGTTCGCAAAAGTCAAACCTAACATTCCTTGCTTTTTCAAGTTTGTTTCGTGAATTCTTGCAAAAGATTTTACAATCACAGCTACAACACCTAAATGTCTTGGCTCCATTGCAGCATGCTCTCTAGAAGAACCTTCTCCGTAGTTGTGATCGCCCACAACGATTGAAGGAATACCTGCTGCTTTATACGCTCTTGCCGTTGCAGGAACAGCTCTTTTCTCGCCTGTCAACTGGTTTACAACACTGTTGGTTTCTTTTCCAAATGCGTTTACAGCACCAATTAAGCAGTTATCAGAAATATTGTCTAAGTGACCTCTAAATTTCAACCAAGGACCAGCCATTGAAATGTGATCTGTGGTACACTTTCCAAAAGCCTTAATTAACAATTTAGCACCTTCAACATTTTTACCATCCCACTCTGAAAAGGGAGTTAATAGTTGCAATCTCTTAGAATCTGGATTCACTACGATATTTACCGAACTTCCATCTTCAGCAGGTGCTTGAAAACCGTTATCTTCTACATCAAAACCTTTTGCGGGCAATTCCATTCCGGTTGGTTCGTCAAGCTTTACTTGCTCCCCTTTTGAATTGGTTAAAGTATCTGTAATTGGGTTAAAATCTAATTTCCCACTAATTGCAACTGCAGCAACCATCTCTGGTGAAGTTACAAACGCATGAGTATTAGGGTTTCCATCTGCTCTCTTCGCAAAGTTTCTGTTGAATGAATGCACAATAGAATTTTTCTCTTGCTTTTCAGCTCCTTCTCTGTCCCACTGACCAATACAAGGTCCACAAGCATTCGTAAAAATACTAACTGAATCAAATTTGTTAAACGTATCGAACAAACCATCTCTCTCTGCGGTAAATCGAACTTGCTCTGAACCCGGGTTAATTCCAAGTTTAGAAACTGGAACAACTCCTTTGTTAAATGCATCTTCTACAATTGAAGCTGCTCTTGTTAAATCTTCGTAAGAAGAATTGGTACAAGACCCAATCAGCGCCCACTCAATTTCTGTTGGCCAATCATTTGCCGCTGCTTTCTCCTTCATTTCTGAAACAGGAGTTGCCAAATCTGGCGTAAATGGACCATTTAAATGCGGTGTTAACTCATCTAAATTAATTTCAATTACTTCGTCGAAATATTGCTCTGGGTTAGCATATACTTCATCATCACCAGTTAAGTGATCAGCCACCTCGTCTGCTAAAGCAACAACATCAGCTCTGCCGGTAGCATTTAAATACCTTCTCATTGAATCATCGTAACCAAAAGTTGAAGTCGTAGCTCCAATTTCAGCACCCATGTTACAAATGGTTCCTTTCCCTGTACAAGACAAACTCTTAGCTCCTTCTCCAAAATATTCTACAATTGCACCAGTACCGCCTTTCACAGTTAAAATACCGGCAACTTTCAAAATAATGTCTTTTGCAGAAGTCCATCCGTTTAGTTTTCCCGTCAACTTCACACCAATTAACTTTGGAAATTTCAATTCCCAGGCCATATCGGCCATTACATCAACAGCATCGGCTCCACCAACACCAATTGCAACCATTCCTAAACCACCTGCATTTACAGTATGAGAATCTGTTCCAATCATCATTCCGCCTGGGAAAGCGTAGTTCTCTAAAACCACTTGATGTATAATACCAGAACCCGGCTTCCAAAAACCAATTCCATACTTGTTACAAACAGAACTTAAGAAATTAAAAACCTCGTTGTTCTTATTGATGGAATCTTGCAAATCCTTATCTGCCCCTAACTTCGCTAAAATCAAGTGATCGGCATGCGCTGTTGAAGGCACAGCTACTTTCTTTTTACCTGCTTGCATAAACTGTAACAATGCCATTTGTGCCGTTGCATCTTGCATTGCTACTCTATCTGGCTTAAAGTCTACGTATGATTTACTTCTTTCAAATGCTTCGGTTGGTAAACCTGCATCTAAATGCGAGTATAAAATCTTTTCACTTAAAGTCATTGGTTTATTGAGAACTTTTCGAGCAGCATTCACGCGCTCGTCCATTCTTGCATAAACCTCTTTGATCATATCAATGTCGAAAGCCATAGTTTTTATGTTTTGGTGTTATAAATTTTAGAGGTTAGCGAAATTACGCATTTCAGCTATTTTTTCAACCATTCATCACTATTCCTTGTTAAATTTAAATGACTTTGATTACCATTGTAGCGTGTTAAAACTGATTAGAGAAAATATTAGAGAAGCCCTAAAGTCGGTGAGAGGCCAGCTACTGCGCACTATACTTACGGTTATGATTATTGCAATTGGCATTGTAGCGCTCGTTGGTATTCTCACATCAATTGACGCCATAAGCGGATCAATTTCGAGCAATTTTAGCAGCATGGGCTCAAATAGTTTTTCTATTAAAAACTATGGCTTTAGTGGTGGCTTTCAAAAAGGCGGGCGTAAACGAAAATATTATCCCCGCATCAGTTATCAAGAAGCAATAGACTTTAAAAATGCATATCAATTTCCTGCGATAGTTTCTGTTTCCACTAGAGCTTCCTCCTTGGCTACTTTAAAGTATCGGTCAGAAAAAACCAATCCTAATATTTTTGTTTTTGGCACAGACGAAAACTACTTTGAAACATCTGGTTACGAAATTGAAAAAGGAAGAAATTTTTCAGAATCGGATATTCGATACGGATCTCATGTGGTAATTATTGGAAAGGAAATTGAAGAGAAATTATTCCCCAACAAGGAAAATCCAATTGACAAACTCATTTCAATTGGCCCTGGCAAATACAGGGTAATTGGTGTTTTAAAGTCCAAAGGAAGCTCCATGGGTTTTGGTGGCGATAAGAATGCTTTTATTCCAATTATTAACGCTCGTCAGTACTTTTCACAAGCAAACCCAACGTTCACAATAAGTGTTAAAGCAAACACTCAAAGCGAGCTAGACCCTGCAATAGGTGAAGCAATGGGCGCCTTCAGAATTATACGAAAAGACAAGGTAAAAAAAGAATCCAGTTTTGAAATTTCAAAGAGTGATAGCTTTGCTAACTTATTTTTAGAAAACATGGCATTTGTTAGAATTGCCGCCATTGCCATTGCCATTATTACCTTATTGGGTTCGGCAATAGGCCTGATGAACATGATGCTTGTTTCGGTAACTGAACGAACGAGAGAGATTGGAGTTCGGAAAGCCATTGGCGCCAGTGCAGCAACCATTCGAATGCAATTTTTAATTGAGGCTATTGTAATTTGTCAGTTAGGCGGGTTTCTAGGAATTATTCTAGGAATTATTTTCGGCAACATTGTTGGCAGTTTTGTGGGAGGAGGATTTATTATTCCTTGGGCATGGATGATTCTTGGTGTTGTACTTTGCTTTTTTGTAGGATTGCTTTCAGGTATATACCCTGCTTATAAAGCATCTAATCTCGACCCAATTGAGTCGTTACGGTACGAGTAATAATAATTACTAATGATTAATTACTAACAACCTTACAAGTAGCTTTCCAATTTACTTGAACGAATACAATAGTTTCTTTTTTTTGAATAAGCATTTTGATTTTGCTGGTCAAATAGCGAAACAACCATGAATCTTAACTTAAGAACTCTAATTTATCACTAATGAGCTTTTCTACTCACGGCATCGAACAATTGAAAAGAGACCGACTTAATTCCAAAAGCTTAAAGAGAAGAGGCAGTTATTTCCGGCGCAAAACCGAATTAATAGAGGCAGCAAAAAAAGAAGGAATTACAATAACTGAAGCTTGGCCGCATCAAATAAAGGCGGTAAAAGAAAAGTTGAGAAAACAAAAAATAGCAGAAAAGAAACAGTTTTATAAAGCCATTACTGCTTCTGTAGTTGGAGGTGTTATTTTATTTTTATGCATTGGTTGGGTGATTCTTTTCGTGTTTTTTTAAAAACAAAAAAACCCAAAGCGAACATTGCTGCACACTTTGGGTCTTAACTATCAATCAATCTACTAATCTACTCTGCTATTACTTCGAAATCAACAGTAACAGAAACATCTTTATGTAATCTAATCTCAGCTTGGTACGTACCAATTTCTTTAATTTGAGAACCTAAAATCTTAATGTTTTTCTTGTCAACATTGTGACCCATTTCACTGATAGAATCAGCGATTTGGATGTTGTTAACAGAACCAAAAATCTTCTTGCCAGCTTCTCCAACTTTTGCTCCAACTTGAATCTTAGCAGATTCTAACGCTTTTGCAGTTTTTGTAGCCTCTTCTTTAACTTTTGCTTCTTTGTGACTTCTTTGACGCAAATTCTCTTCCCAAACCTTTTTGTTTGATGAAGTTGCAGCCATTGCCTTTCCTTGTGGGATTAAGAAATTTCTTGCGTAACCAGGTTTAACTGACACTAATTCGTCTCTAAATCCAAGGTTTTCGATGTCTTCTTTAAGTATAATATCCATTTTCTATCCTCCTATTTATTTTAACAAATCAGCTACGTAAGGCATTAAACCTAAGTGACGAGCTCTTTTAACAGCTTGCGCCACTTTTCTTTGATATTTCAAAGAAGTACCTGTGATTCTTCTTGGTAATAATTTCCCTTGCTCGTTTACAAACTGTAATAAGAAGTCTGGGTTTTTATAATCGATGTACTTGATTCTATTTTTCTTGAATCTACAGTATTTCTCTTTTTTAACGTCAATCGATGGAGGATTGAGGTATCTAATTTCTGATGAATTTTCAGCCATGTCTTTTAAATTTTACTATTCTTATTTCTCTGCTTTCGCAAAAGATTTAACCTTTTCGATACGAACTTTTGCATATTCTACTGCATGCTTATCAAGCTTTACAGTTAAGAAACGCATGATTTTCTCATCACGTTTGAAAGCCAATTCCATCTTTGCGATGAATTCACCTTCCACTTCGTATTGAAAAAGTTGGTAAAAACCAGTTGACTTTTTCTGAATTGGATATGCCAATTTTTTCATTCCCCAATGCTCTTCATTGTGAATTTTTGCTCCGGCATCTTGGAGCATTTTCTTGTAGTTAGCAACTGTTTCCTTCGCCTGATCTGCAGACAAAACGGGTGTTAAAATGAAAACAGTCTCATAATGATTACTCATTGTATAAGTGTTTATGTGTTATTCTCCCCAAAATTGGGGCGGCAAAAATAAGAATTTTTCAATTAATTACGACTTTTCAACAATAGAGAAATTCTATTGCAAGAATAACAAGTTATAATGTAACTTTGAAATCCTAAAGAGATATGGAAAATTTTGTTGTTTCGGCCCGTAAGTATCGTCCTGTCACCTTCGACTCTGTTGTTGGTCAAAAGTCGATTACAAACACCTTAAAGAATGCCATAAAAACAGAACACTTGGCACAAGCCTTTCTGTTTTGCGGTTCTCGAGGTGTTGGCAAAACAACCTGTGCTAGAATTTTAGCCAAAACCATTAATTGTTTCAACAGAACCGAAAACATCGAGGCCTGTAATGAATGTGATTCATGTACTTCTTTTAATGAGGGTGCTTCTCTAAACATTCACGAATTAGATGCTGCTTCAAACAACTCTGTGGACGATATTCGAAACCTAATTGATCAAGTTCGATTCGCTCCACAAATTGGATCACATAAGGTGTACATAGTAGATGAGGTACACATGCTCTCCACTGCTGCGTTTAATGCATTTTTGAAAACACTTGAGGAACCACCAGCGCATGCTATTTTTATTTTAGCTACTACAGAAAAGCACAAAATTATTCCAACCATCCTTTCTCGTTGTCAAATTTTTGACTTTAGCAGAATTGAAGTAGAAGACATTGCCATGCATTTGGCTTCTATTGCAGAAAAAGAAGGAATAAAAGCAGAAGAAGAAGCCTTACACGTGGTTGCTCAAAAAGCAGATGGAGCGCTGAGAGATGCGCTTTCTATCTTTGATCAGCTAATTAGCTTTTCAGGAAATAACTTAACGTACGAAGCAACCATTCAGAACCTAAACATTCTGGATTACGATTATTATTTCAAGGCAACAGATAGTTTATTAAAAGGAGATATTCCTGCCATCCTTGTTTTATTAAATGAGATCATGCACAATGGCTTTGATGGTCATTTGTTCATCAATGGTTTGGCTTCTCACTTTAGAAATTTATTGGTTTGCCTCGATCCGCAAACCATCAACTTATTAGAAGTTGGCAAAAGCATTAAACCAAAATACAGCGAGCAATCTAAAAAATGCTCCGTTGCCTTTTTAATTCGTGCGCTTGAAATTTGCAGGTCGTGCGATACCGAATACAGAGCTAGCAAAAACAAACGATTGTTAGTTGAACTTTCATTGATGCAAATTGCATCTATCATGAATTCTTCGGTTGCTGAAGGCGAAAAAAAAAACGGCTAATTAAATCCGTTGCTGAAGTACAAGCCAGTAATTCAAATCCAATAAACCCATCCAATCAGCCGGTAAAATCTGAAAAATTAGCCCCGACTCAAGCTACTGAAACAGTAAAACCGCAAGAATCATCTGCCCCAAAACCTGCTGAACAACCAGTCAAAATTGAACCTGTTGCAGCTGCCGCAACTCCAACAGAAACAACTGAGAAAAAGCAAGGTTTCAAGAGCAAATTCGCAAAACTTTCACAACAAAAAACAACCACTTATTCATTATCAATTAATGAGTTAACGAAGGAAACTGTTAAAACCGAAGAAGAGTTAGCTGCTGAGGAATACACTTCTGACGCAAGGGAGGATTATTCTGAAGCTGAATTTACAGCCGCATGGGAAAAATTGGCCGAACGAATTAAGGGTAGTGAAATTGAAGGAAGTTCAATTGTATACTCCGCCATGATCACACGGGCTCCATCATTAAACGATAATTTCCAAATAGAACTATCAGTTGACAATAGAAGTCAGGCCGAAGAATTGATGGATCGGCGAACTGAAATTCACGACTACCTAAGAAAATCGCTAAAGAACGGAGGAATAGAAGTAACCTTTAGAGTAGAAAAAGACCTAAAGAAGCGGAAAGCCTATACAGACGAGGAAAAATTCAACCGAATGTTGGAGAGCAACCCTACTTTGCTACGCCTTAAAAATGAATTAAGTTTAGACTTCATTTAAGCAATCCTTATCTCCGTATTTCACGGTAATCTTCCTTTTAACAGAAAATAAGCGGAAACAAGCGTAGAATTTTATACTTTCGTCGCTTATTGTTTAACAAACTCAATTTCAATGAAAATTAAATCAATTTTAGCGAGCTCAATTGCCGCATCTGCCCTATTGTTTATGGTAGCCTGTGGTGGTGGAGAAAAAACAGCTGATTCTACCGCAACAAACAAAGCGTATGAAACAGTTGAAAATGACCCAACAAACACAAGAATTTATACTTTAGAGAACGGTTTAAAAGTATACCTTTCTGTAAATGAAGAAGCACCAAGAGTTCAAACTTCAATTGCTGTTCGGGCAGGAAGTAAAAACGACCCAGCTACAGCCACCGGACTAGCTCATTACTTGGAGCACATGCTTTTTAAGGGCACAGATGTTTATGGAACGTTAGACTTCTCTAAAGAAGGTCCTTTATTGCTAGAAATTGATAGTTTGTACGAAGTATATAGAGGAACTACCGACGAAGCAGCAAGAAAAGCCTTGTATGCTCAAATCGATAGTGTTTCTCAACTTGCCTCAACTTTTGCCATTGCCAATGAGTACGACAAGATGGTTTCAGAAATGGGAGCCAAAGGAACTAACGCTTATACTTCTCAAGAAGAAACCGTTTACATAAACGACATTCCAACGAATCAACTTGAAAAGTGGTTAAACTTGGAAGCTGAGCGTTTTAGAAATCCACAATTGCGTTTATTCCACACTGAGTTAGAGGCTGTTTATGAAGAAAAAAACAGAAGCTTAGACAGTGATGGCAGCATTACTTTCGAAACGTTAATGGATAATTTGTTCCCAAATCACCAATACGGTCAGCAAACTACCATTGGAACTATTGAGCATTTAAAAAATCCTTCACTCACAGAAATTAAAAAGTATTTCAATACCTATTATGTGCCAAATAACATGGCTATTTGTTTGGCTGGAGATTTTAATCCAGATAGCGTTATTGCTATGATCAAGGAGAATTTTGGTTCATTTGAGTCGAAAGAAGTTCCAACCTTTGAGGTAGCTGAAGAAGCACCTATTACAGCGCCAATCATTAAAGAAGTAACTGGACCTGATGCTGAATTCATGTACATGGCTTACCGATTTGACGGAGTTGATACTCGGGAATCTCAACTTATTCAATTATGCGATATGATTTTAGCGAATTCAACCGCCGGAATTATTGACCTTAACTTAAATCAGGCCCAAGCAGTTCAAAACGCCAGTTCATTCACTTACATTTTAACTGATTATTCTGCACACATGTTAACTGGTAGCCCAAAACAAGGGCAGACGCTAGAAGAGGTAAAAGACCTATTGCTAGCACAGATTGATAGCTTGAAAGCAGGTGCCTTTCCTGACTGGTTGCCAGAAGCTTGTATCAATGATTTAAAATTAGGCCGAGTAAGACAATTCGATAACAACAGAGGAAGAACCAGCATGATGGTAGATGCTTTTGTTCAAAGAAGAGACTGGTCTGAAGCTGTAAACGAAATTGACGAATTAAAGAAATTCAGCAAAGAAGACATTATGAATTTCGCAAAAGAAAACTACACCGATAATTACGTTGCCGTTTATAAAAAGACAGGCGAAAAAGAAAATGACGTAACCGTTGTAAAACCAGAAATCACTCCGGTAAAAGTAAATAGAGAAGATGCTTCACCTTTCTTGACAGAATTAACAGGAATGAAGTTTGACCCTATTCAACCAAGATTTTTGGATTATGAAAAAGACATCAACGAAACTCAATTAGCGAATGGAGCAATTGTAAGAACGGTTAAAAACGAAACCAATGGTTTGTTTAGCCTTTACTACTTATTCGACATGGGCAAAGACAACAACTCTAAAATAGACCTAGCGCTAGATTACTTGCAATTTTTAGGAACTGATAAATATTCGCCTTCAGAAATTCAACAAGAATTTTACAAGATTGGTTGTGATTTCAGTGTTTTTGCAAACGACGAGAGATCTTACGTAATTATGAATGGCCTTGATGAAAACTTCGACAAGGGTATTAAATTGTTTGAGCACTTGTTGGCCAATGCTACTGCTGAAGAAGAAGCATTAAAAAACATGGTTTCAAATGAGTTAAAGTCTAGATCTGATGCAAAACTGAACAAAGGGAATATTTTATTTGGAGCGATGTCTTCATATGCACAGTACGGAACGAATTCTCCTTACAAAAACATTCTTTCAGAAGAAGAGCTAATGAATCTAAATGCAGAGGAACTGGTTTCAATGATTAAAGATTTAACCAACTTTGAGCATAGAGTACTTTATTTTGGTCCAAAATCAGAAGAAGAACTAGTTGCAGCATTAAACGAGAACCATAAAATGCCAGAAACCATGAAACCTATTCCTGCAGGAAAAGAGTTTGTGGAGCAAGAAAACGAAGGGACGAAAGTTTATTTTGTTGACTATGAAATGAAACAAGCTGAAGTGATGATGCTTTCTAAAAAAGAATTGTACAATCCTAAAACAGTTGCTGCTGCCGCAATATTCAACGAGTATTTTGGTGGCGGAATGGGTTCTATTGTTTTCCAAGAAATGAGAGAATCTAAAGCATTGGCCTATTCAGTTTATTCTGTTTACAGATCTCCAAGTGATTCTTCAAAATCTCATTATACTATGGCTTACATAGGCACGCAAGCTGATAAATTAGCTGAAGCTATGGCAGGCATGACAGACTTGTTAAACAACATGCCAGAGTCTGAAAAAAGCTTTGAGTTAGCGAAGAAAGCAGCCATTGAAAAAATTAGAACAGAGAGAATCACAAAGGCTTCTAAAATTTTCAACTACGAAACAGCATTAAAGCGAGGTGTTGAATACGATTTGCGAAAAGACATTTACGAAGCTATTCCAAACATGACCATGGCAGACTTGAAAGCATTTCACCAAAAATATATTCAAGGAGGCAATTACAACATAATGGTAATTGGTAAAAAAGAAGGATTAGATATGGGAGCGCTTGCAAAGTATGGCCCTGTTCAGGCGTTAACGCTAGAAGAGGTGTTCGGATATTAAACCCTAAACACATTAAATTAAAAATCCCCAAGTGCGCATGCATTTGGGGATTTTTTTTTGCTTTTGATTACCTGAATGTGAGTAGGATGAAATACAAAAAGGAGCTCTTACGAACTCCTTTCTGCTTCAATTACTAACCAATTAACAAGTCTACTACCTCTTATTGGGACAAATGTACTACTTTTTTTATTATGCATGCATAGTAATTGTTATTTTTTCCTATTTTTGGTTGAGAAACTTTTTTAATTTCAAATGAAGCCATCAGAAACGATAGATTACCACATAAAATTCCTTTGGCATTCCATCTCTAATCTGTACAACCAGATTGCTCAGGAGTTCGATTTAACACAAGCTACTGGCTACGCTCTATTAAACATTGATTCGAAACAAGGAATAGCAGCGACAAAAATTGCCCCCCTTATGGGAATGAAGGCTACTAGCCTAAGTCGCATGCTGAAAAAGATGGAGAGCGATAACTTGATATACAAAAAGAAATGTGAAAACGATGGTCGCTCGGTAAGAATTCACCTTACACAGAAGGGCGAGGCAAAGAAAAAAATAGCGCGTAACGTAGTGATAGAATTCAACCAATACATGCTACAACGCCTTGACCAAAGTGATTTGAAAAAATACTTTGAAACCATGCAGTCAATTACCGAAATAACAGAAGAATATAAAAATTTAAAACTCAATTAAGAAGATGAGTAAACGAAGAATAAAAAAAGTAGCGGTTTTAGGTTCCGGAGTTATGGGATCTAGAATTGCATGTCATTTTGCCAATATTGGCCTTGAAGTACTCTTATTAGATATTGTACCAAGAGAGTTGAATGATACGGAAAAAGCAAAAAACTTAACACTAGAAGACAAGTCAGTGAGAAACCGAATTGTGAATGATGCATTCACAGCGGCCATCAAATCATCTCCTGCTCCACTCTACTCTAAAAAATTTGCCAACCGTATTTCACTAGGAAATTTTGACGACAACTTGTCGGAAATAGCTGAAGCAGATTGGGTAATAGAAGTTGTAGTAGAGCGCCTTGACATTAAGAAGGTTGTTTTTGAAAAAGTGGAGAAATTCAGAAAAGAGGGAACAATCATCTCCTCTAACACCTCTGGAATTCCAATCGAATCAATGCTTGAAGGCAGATCAGATGACTTTAAAACAAACTTTTTAGGAACTCACTTTTTCAATCCGCCTAGGTATTTAGAGCTACTTGAAATTATTCCAAGTTCAAAAACAAATCCAGAGCTTGTTGAATTCATGCTCGATTACGGCAGAAAATACCTTGGAAAGAAAACGGTCTTAGCAAAAGATACTCCAGCATTTATTGCCAACAGAATTGGGGTCTTTTCAATTATGTCTCTATTTCATACGGTTGAAAAAATGGGACTTACCGTAGAGGAAGTAGATAAATTAACAGGACCAGTTTTGGGTAGACCAAAATCAGCCACCTTTAGAACGTGCGACGTTGTTGGTTTAGACACCTTGGTTCACGTGGCAAATGGTGTAGCAGAAAACTGCCCGAATGACGAAAAGAAGTCAGCCTTTGAAATACCATCTTATGTAAAGCATATGGTGGAGCAAAATTGGCTAGGTTCAAAAAGTGGACAAGGCTTTTACAAAAAAGTAAAAGGAGCTGATGGCAAAAGTGAAATTCTATCTCTTGATTTAAAAACCTTAGAATATAAAACTCAAGACAAAGTAAAGTTCGATTCTATTGGTAAAGCCAGAGAAATTGATGACTTGGCTGAAAAAACTAGGGTTTTGTTTAACCATAAGGATAAAGGAGGTGATTTCTATAGAACCACTTTCACCGACTTGTTTAGCTATGTTTCCTTCCGCATTCCAGAAATTTCTGATGAATTGTTCAGAATAGACGATGGTGTAAAAGCAGGATTCGGTTGGCAACTAGGCCCGTTTGAAAGTTGGGATGCTTTAGGTGTTTCAACCGTTCTTGCCAAAATGAAAGAAAGCGGAAAAGCCGTTGCGCCTTGGGTAGAAGAAATGATTGCAGCCGGAAATGATAGCTTTTACAAAATAGAGAACGGAAGTCGCTTGTACTATGACATTCCTACAAAAACATACAAGGCAATTCCTGGTACAGAGAACTTAGTAGTGCTTGATAACTTGCGTGCAGAGCATACCGTTTGGAAAAATAACGATGCAACCATTATTGATTTGGGAGATGGAATTCTGAACCTTGAGTTTCATTCTAAAATGAATACAATTGGAGCCGGAACCATCAACGCCATTAACAAAGCCATTGACCTTGCTGAAAAAGAATATGAAGGTTTGGTGGTATATAATACCGGTGGAAACTTCTCAGCAGGAGCTAATGTTGGTATGATTTTTATGATGGCTGTAGAGCAAGAATATGACGAATTAAACTTCGCGATCAAGCAGTTTCAAAATACCATGATGAGAGTTCGCTACTCCTCTATTCCTGTAGTTGTGGCAACACACCAAATGGCATTAGGAGGCGGTTGCGAATTATCAATGCATGCAGATAAAGTTATTGCTCACGCAGAAACTTACATGGGCCTTGTTGAATTCGGCGTGGGAGTTATTCCTGGCGGCGGCGGCTCTAAAGAGTTTGCACTTCGATTATCTGATGAGTTAAAAGACGGAGACATAAGAATCAATACGTTCAGAGAGCGATTTTTAACCATTGGCCAGGCTCAGGTAGCTACCAGTGGTGAAGAGGCCTTTGAATTAGGTTATTTGAGAAGAGGAGTCGACGAGGTGATTGTGAGCAGAGAGCTTCAGTTAACAAGAGCTAAAAAAGCAGCTTTAGAATTAGTAGAAAAAGGATACACCAAACCAATTGAAAGAACAGACATTAAAGTTTTAGGTCAAGAAGCCTTAGGTATTGTTTATGTAGGGGCTAACTCCATGAAAAGTGGAAAGTATATTTCTGAGCACGATCAGTTGATTTCTGAAAAACTCGGTTATGTGCTAGCCGGTGGAGATTTATCTGAAATAACAGAGGTTTCAGAACGTTACCTACTTGACTTAGAAAGAAAAGCTTTTGTAGAACTCTGTGCGAAAAAGAAAACACTGCAACGACTACAAAGTATGATTACGAAAGGAAAAGTATTGAGGAATTAAATAATTACTAATGACCAATGGTTAATGACTAATACATCGTCTGACATTGGTAATTAGTAATTGGTAATTATTTTAAATTAAAAAGATGAACACATATATAGTAGCAGGATACAGAACCGCAGTAGGCAAATCAGGCCGTGGGTCGTTACGATTTACACGTCCAGATGATTTGGCTGCAAACGTAATTCAGCATTTAATGAATCAGAACCCAAGTATTACACCGCAAGAAATTGACGATGTAATTGTGGGTAACGCAACCCCAGAAGCGGAACAAGGCTTAAACATTGGTAGGTTAGTTTCTTTAATGGGACTGAATTCTATCGACGTTCCGGGCATGACGGTGAACCGCTATTGCTCTTCAGGATTAGAAACGATTGCTATTGCAGATTCTAAGATTAAGAATGGCATGGGTAATTTAATTATTGCCGGTGGCGTTGAGTCTATGTCGCCTATTGCGATGGGTGGTTGGAGAATTGTACCGAATGCGAAAGTTGCAAAAGAGAATCCAACGTATTACTGGGGAATGGGCTTGACTGCAGAGGAAGTGGCCAATAAATTCAATGTTAGCCGAGAAGATCAAGATCAATTTGCTTTTGAATCGCACATGAAGGCATTAAAGGCAAACGAGAATGGAACCTTTAAAGATGATATTGTTCCCATACAAGTAGAACAAGTTTACTTGGACGAAAATGGGAAAAGGCAAACAAGATCATACACATTCGATCAAGATGAGGGACCTAGAGCCGGCACTTCAGTTGAAGCATTAGCAAGACTAAGACCAGTTTTTGCTCAAGGCGGCAGCGTTACAGCAGGAAACTCTTCTCAAACTTCTGATGGAGCAGCTTTTGTAATGGTAGCCTCTGAAGAGATGGTAAAACGACACAATTTAAAACCAATTGCAAGAATGGTCTCTTACGCAGCCGCAGGGGTTGACCCTAGCATTATGGGAATTGGCCCGGTGAAAGCAATTCCACTTGCCTTAAAACAAGCAGGGTTAAAATTAAGTGACATCGATTTAATTGAATTAAATGAAGCTTTCGCGTCACAATCCTTGGCAGTCATACGAGAATTAGACTTAAATCCTGAAATTTTAAATGTAAACGGAGGAGCAATCTCTCTAGGGCACCCACTAGGTTGCACCGGAGCGAAATTGTCTGTTCAAATTTTTAATGAATTGAAAAGAAGAAATAAGAAGTACGGAATGGTAACCATGTGCGTAGGAACTGGACAAGGTGCTGCCGGAATATTTGAAATGTTATAATAATACAAAGAACAATGAGCGATAAAAAAATAATTAAAGGAGGGGAATTCCTCATCAAAGAAACCGAAGCAAAAGATATTTTCATTCCTGAGCAGTACGACGAAGAGCAAAAAATGATTGCGCAAAGTTGCCAAGACTTTTTAGAGCAAGAAATTTACCCTGAACTAGATGAA
Organism: uncultured Flavobacteriales bacterium; assembly: GCA_905479325.1. GTDB lineage: Bacteria > Bacteroidota > Bacteroidia > Flavobacteriales_E > Vicingaceae > NORP294. The sequence goes on along the minus strand of CAJQLW010000041.1, from coordinate 1,651 downwards.
CTTGATGCGTTGACCGAAGGCTTAATGGAAAGCAAAATAACCAAAGCCGGAGAATTGGGTCTTTGCGGAATATCTGTACCTGAAGAGTTGGGCGGATTTGGAAAAAACTTCGTTACCTCTATGCTTACAGCCGAGGTGACTGGAGCAGGTCATTCATTTGCTGTAGCCCTTTCAGCCCATACAGGCATTGGAACATTACCCATTTTATATTATGGAAATGATGCGCAAAAAGAAACGTACATACCTAAATTAGCTAGTGGAGAATGGAAAGGATGTTATTGCTTAACCGAACCAAGTTCAGGTTCTGATGCGAATTCTGGTAAAACCAAAGCAGTTCCCTCGGAAGATGGCGAAAATTACATCATCAACGGTCAAAAAATGTGGATTACCAATGGCGGTTTTGCTCATGTTTTAACCGTTTTTGCCAAAATTGAAGACGACGAGAATCTTTCAGCTTTCATTCTAACGGCAGACATGCCAGGAATTACCATGAATCCTGAAGAAAAGAAGTTGGGAATTAAAGGTTCATCAACAAGACAAATTTTCTTTAACGACGTAAAAGTCCCAAAGGGAAATTTATTAGGAGAAAGACAAGAAGGGTTTAAAATAGCTTTAAATATTTTAAACATTGGTAGGGCAAAGTTAGCAGGTGCAGCATTAGGCGCTTCAAAAGCTGCTATAAGCCGTTCTATCAACTTTGCCAACGAAAGAGAACAATTTGGTCGTCCTATTGCCAAATATGGCGCAATTCGCTTTAAATTGGCAGAGCAGGCTATTAAATCCTTCGCAACTGAATCCGCACTTTACAGATTAAGCCAAAACATTACTGACACCATTGAAGCTCACGTAGCCGAGGGAATGGATAAACAAGCCGCAACTCTTGAAGGCTTAAGAGAATATGCTGCTGAGTGTGCGATACTAAAAGTACATGGTTCAGAAACCTTAGACTACGTTGTAGACGAAGGGGTTCAGATTTATGGAGGAATGGGCTACTCGGCGGAAGCGGACATGGAACGAGCATACAGAGATGCGCGGATCAATAGAATTTTCGAAGGCACCAATGAAATCAACAGGATGTTAACCGTTGATATTATTTTGAAAAGAGCCATGAAAGGAGAATTGAACATTTTGGAACCAGCTATGAAGGTAGCTGAAGAACTAATGGAAATTCCAGATTTTGACTTTGACGACTCAGCGGAATATGCTGCGGAAAAAAGAACCATTGGCAACTTTAAAAAAGCTGTTTTACTTACAGCAGGGGCTGCAGCAAAAACACTTGCAACTTCGTTAGCAAAGGAGCAAGAAGTTCTGATGAACATTGCAGACATGGCTATGGAAACTTATGTGTGTGAGTCGATGCTTTTAAGAGTGGAAAAGATGAAACAAATGGGACTAGGTTTCGAACTACAAGAAAAAATGATGCAAACCTACATTTACGATGCAGCTGACAGAATGCACAAACATGGTAAAGATGCCATTAATGCTTTTGCCTCAGGTGATGAACAAATGGGAATGCTCATGGGTATTAAACGTTTCACCAAGCACGGACCGATTAATTCAAAAGAAAATCGACAAGCAATTGCTGCTAAAATGATTACTGAAAATAAATATTGCTTTTAAACCTGTAGTTTAATTCAATAGAAAAAGCCTT
>CAJQLW010000040.1 GCA_905479325.1 uncultured Flavobacteriales bacterium | reverse complement strand
TTACCGTGGGTTCATATTGCAATCAGTAATGCCAAAAGACAATTGTTAAATACGTATCACGATATAAAGCCGGAATACTTGCAGAGTTACCTTGATGAATTCTGTTATAAATTTAATCGAAGATATTATGGTGAATCACTCTTTAACAGATTGTTATTTGCTTCAGTTAGTTATAAAAATGAATTTAGGTATAAGTACGGATAATCATTAAAAATAATTTTCTCTTTATCCAAGTCATCAGGTATGCCTTTCTTAAAAGTTGGTTCTTGCGCCAATACTGTCAGAGGCAAAAGAAAAAGGGAAAAAACGAAGTTTTTCATTAATTTAATTTTAACAAATTTAGGTTATATTATTTCAAGATAGAAATTTAGGTCACTCATCGGAGAAATTTTGAAGCACTTTTCTGTAAGCATTAAATAATTTTGACTTCGATACGAACCCTACGTATTTCTCCTCGTCGATTACTGGCAAATTCCATGCCCCAGTTTTATTAAACTTTTCCATTACCAAGTCCATATGATCTTTTGATGAAATGGAAGCAGGAAAATCTCGCATTAATTCATTCACAAATACTTCATCGTATTGTTTTGGATCGAACATGATTTGCCGAATGTCGTCTAGGTAAACCACTCCCTCCAATCCTTTTTGGTCATTCACTACAGGAAAAATATTTCTTTTTGATTTAGAGACAATTTTAACCAAATCTCTTAGGCTATTATTTGGGGAAATGGTACTGAAGTCATTTTCAACTTCTGCTTGTAAATTCATTAGCGTTAAAACAGCCTTGTCTTTATCATGTGTAATGAGTTCACCTTTTTTAGCCAATTGCATGGTGTACAGAGAGTGGGGGTTAAAATATTTTGAAGTTAAAAAGGATATGGCGGCAGTGAGCATAAGTGGAATTACCAAATCGTAACCTCCTGTAATTTCTGCTATGAGGAATAGACCGGTTAGCGGTGCGTGAAGAATACCCGCAATAACGCCGCCCATTCCTACAAGGGCAAAGTTTTTTTCAGAAAGGTTGAACCAACCTAAACTGTTAATTAGCTTAGAAAATGTAAAGCCAAAAACGGAACCAATAAAAAGTGAAGGTGCAAAAATGCCTCCTATTCCTCCGGCTCCTAAGGTAACCGCTGTTGCAATAGACTTTAAAAATACAATGGCAAATAAGAAAAGCAAAAGCACCCACAATTGAGATTTAAAATCGTAGAAGAAACTTCCTTCCATGAGGGCATATTCATCTCCACTAAGCAAACTCTTTATGATCCCAAAACCTTCGCCATAAAGGGGAGGGAAAAGAAATAAAAGCAAACCGAGAACACTTGATCCGATGATTATTTTTTTGGTTTGTGACCCAAATTTTTCGAAAACCCGTTCAATTGACCAGTAAGTTTTGCAGAAATAAATGGAAAGTAATCCTGTAAAAACTCCAAGTAGTCCGTAAAAAGGTAAATCTCCAAAAGAGAACATTTCAGTTATTTCTATGTCGAATAAAACTTCATTGCCCAACATGAAAGTTGAGGTTAACGTTGCCGATACGGATGCTAACAACAATGGAATAAGAGAGCCGGCGGTTAAGTCAAGCATAATTACCTCCAAGGCAAAGACAATTGCAGCAATGGGCGCATGAAAAATTCCTGACATGGCCGAAGCAGCTCCGCAACCCAATAAGAGAGTTGTGGTTTTGTAGTTCATTCTGCCTAAGCGTGCATAATTTGAGCCTATGGCACTACTGGCGCCAACAGTTGGTCCTTCAAGCCCTACTGAACCTCCAAACCCGACAGTGATCATACTGGTTAAGATGGAAGCATAAGTTGCCGAAAAAGGAACCTTTGAGTTCTTTTTAGAGATGGCGTACAAAGTAGAGGGAATCCCATGACCGACCCGACGTTTGATAAAGAATCGAATAACTAACACTGTTATAATTATTCCAATTGCAGGGTAAATCAGGTAAAGATAATTCTCATAGTTGTTGAGTTTGTTTGGCTCTAAGAGTGATTGTATGAAATGCACAGCATTTTTTAATACTACAGCAACTAAACCGGCAGAAAATCCAATTAAGATGCTCAATATCATTACAAACTGCCGATTATTGAGGTGCTTGTGGCGCCAAACTAAAAAGCCACGGTGCGCAACTTTAGCTTTAGCGGGTATAGAGTGATAGAGCCTAACGAGAGAATAAATCAAACTTTTCATTGCTACTATTCATCTGAAGTTAACTTCACTTGGCTAGATTTTATGTGTAAATCTCTTTGAGGGAATGGAATGGAAACATTATTGTCTCTGAATTTTTTATCAATAGCAAACCTCATTCTACTTTTAATAAATTCTATTCGCCATACCTCTTCCGACCAAAAGTGAATCTCAAAGTCCAATGAAGAATCACCGAAATCAAGAAATCGAACGAAAGGTTTGATTCTGGTATTCACCGTTTTTTCTTCATTTGCTACCTCTAATAATATTTTTTCTACCAGCTTGGTGTCAGACCCGTACGCAACTCCTACTTTAATATTAAATCGTGTTAAAACATTGCTGTTGGTCCAATTAATAACTCTATTATTGGTCAGCTGAGAGTTGGGAACAAAAATTACGATGCCGTCTCTGGTTTTAATTTTAGAAGTTCTAAGTTTAATTTCTCTCACTTTTCCCAGTATACCATTTTCAAACTCAATGACATCGCCAATTACCATGTCGCCTTCAAAAAGAAGAATTAATCCAGAAATAAAATCTTTGAATGCATCTTGCAGGCCAAAACCTAAACCAACAAACAGGGCAGAGGAGCCTAATAAAATTGGAGTTACATCAAAGCCAATGCTTCGTATGGCCAGTAAAATGGCAAGTAGGTAAATGATGTATTTGCCGATTTGAATGAGGGCAAGAGCCTTACCGTCAGAGGGATCGTCTTGTTGAGTAATTCTATTCTTTAGGTAGCGCGCTAAATTCGAAGTAATTAATTTGGCAGCAACTAGAATTACAAGCACCACCAATATGTTGAAAATGGAGAGATGGTAACCTCCAATTTCAAGTATATGGTATTCTAAAATTTCTTGAATACTCTTCCAAATACTTTTTACTTCACTTTCAATCATTAATGCAATATTATTCTACCCAATTCGTGAGCCAACTTCTTTTTTGCTTCCATTAACTTCATAATATCATTCAAAATGGAATCGTAATCTACATCTTTTGCTTTTAATTCTTCTTGCTTGCTTCCGATTAATTGTTCCACCTTGTTCAATCGCCAAGAGCAAATGCCTTTATGAATTTTTTTAGGAAGTATTAAATCTTCCGTCAATGTTAAGATTTTATGCTTCTCCTCCCAATTTAAACTAAGGGTATATTTTTCCATTAAACACTCAATGGTAAAACTGCTAATTTCTTTGTCTTCGTTGGTTACCAAGTGTTTTTCTTCGATAGGCTTTTCATTTTCGACAGCATCTTTGAAAAAATTATAAATTTTAAGGTAAACAGGGTTACTAAACCGCAATTCATCCTTTTCAATTTCATACACGAGGTATTCTGCTACACTTGCTTTAATTAGTTCTTCTTCATCGCCTTCTGTCGCTTCGGTAGGAATTTCTATTTCTATTGTTCCGTACTTTACAAACGTTCTAATGATATCACTTTCTTGCTCCGCTAAAACGTCAATAGTTGTCTTATTGCTAGTTTCTTCTGGCGTGTCAATGTTATAAAAAAAGTCAGGAGGTGGGCCTTCGTTCTGCTCTCTTTCTTGTTGTTGAATTTGTTTAGAGAGTTTGTTTCTTCTTACTTTATTCAACTCACTCAACAACGCCTGCTCATCAATTTCCATTAAGTTGCTGCACTCTTGTAGGTATACTGAACGGGCAATTGGGTCGGGAATGAGTGCAATACTACTCACTATTTCTTTAATCAACCCAGCCCGCTTTATAGGGTCGTTTCCGGTTTCTTCTAATAGTAAATTCGTTTTAAAACGAATAAAGTCAAACGACTCTTTGTCGAGGTATTCTGTAATTTCTGAAGTGCTGTGCTTTTTAGCAAACGAATCGGGATCTTCTCCATCGGCAAATGCTAAAACTCGAACGTTTAACCCTTCTTCCAAAATCATGTCAATGCCCCTAAACGCTGCTTTAATACCGGCAGTGTCTCCATCAAATAAAATGGTAATGTTCTGAGTGTAGCGCTTGATCAGCCGAATTTGGTCGGTTGTGAGAGATGTTCCTGAACTTGAAACTACATTTTCTACACCGTTTTGGTGCAGCGAAATCACATCGGTATAGCCTTCAACCAAAAAACATCGATCGTTTGAAATGATTGATTTCTTCGCCAAATTCAGCCCATAAAGCACTCGGCTTTTATGGTAAATATCTGACTCGGGAGAGTTAAGGTACTTTGCTACTTTTTTATCTGCCGTTAATGTTCGCCCACCAAACCCAATAACTCTGCCTGAAATATTTTGAATGGGAAACATCACTCGGCCTTTAAATCGGTCAAATTTTTTCTCCTCTTTTACAATGGTAAGGCCCGTTTGATTTAAAAAATCTAGTTTGTATCCGTTTTTTAAGGCAGCATCAGTAAAGTTAGTCCACTCATCGTGGCTGTAGCCTAACTTAAACTTTTCAATTGTTTCCTCTCTAAATCCACGCTCTTTAAAATAACTTAAGCCAATGGCTCTGCCGTTTTCTGAATTGAGCAGTTGGTCGTTAAAGTAGTTGGCAGCAAATTCACTTACAAGAAATAAACTTTCTTTTGCATTGGCCTCTAATACCTGCTCGGGAGTTTGCTCTTCTTCTTCAATCTCAATGTTGTATTTATTCGCTAAGTAACGCAGAGCCTCAGGAAAGGTGTATTGCTCATGCGCCATAATAAAGTTAACGGAGCCGCCTGCTTCACCACAACCAAAACACTTGTAAATTCCTTTAGCAGGAGAAACTGTAAAAGACGGTGATTTCTCATTGTGAAAAGGGCACAAACCAAGCATGTTTGCACCTCTTTTTTTGAGGTTCACCCACTCTCCAACTACTTCGTCAATACGAGCAGTCTCAATAATTTGATTAACAGTTTCCTTAGGTATCACTTGCGCTATTTTTTAGCAGGCTTTAGCTCTAACTTTATAGAGTCTTCACTTGTAAGCATTTGGTCAAGGTCAATTATTCTATTTAAAGAACCATCCGGATTCCAAAGCTTCCACTGACCGACCTTTAAGTCCTTTTCGTAATTTCCTTCCATTTGTTTTTTCCCGGTGTTGTAATAAATAATAGAATATCCTTTTCTTTCACCGTACCAAAAACTTCCTTCGCTCCACAAAAACCCATTGGCATAATAGTATTTCCACATACCATGTCTTTTACCATTAACGGTTTCTCCCTCTACTTTTTTTATACCGTTGGTGTAACGTTCAACTACTTGTTCAACTATTCTTTCTGCAACTTTTACTTCTTCTTTTTTTTCTGAATTATTACAAGCAAAAAGTACAAGTGCTAAGCATATAAAAAAAATCTTTCTCATATTCTACTTTGTTCGTTCAGTGGTATATAAAACTAAATTTTTCAATGATTCTTTTGCCTCGTTGTCTTCAAATTGCGATAGAATTTCTAGCGCTTGATCTCGGTATTCCAACATTCTTTTTGTGGCATACTCTAAACCCCCAGAACGTATCACAAAATCAATTACTTCTTTAATTTTCTTCTCGCTGTTATTGTTTTGCTTTACAATGTTGATAATCTTTCTTCTTTTCGACTGATCTGCTTGCTTTAGTGCATAAATCAGAGGCAACGTCATTTTTTTCTCCTTTATATCAATTCCTGTTGGCTTACCTAAATTCTCCCCGCTTCCATAGTCAAATAGATCGTCTTTAATCTGAAAGCTAATGCCAACTTTCTCTCCAAATAGTCTCATTTGCTCAATAATCTCATCGCTTTGGTTGGCAGATTTTGCACCGGTGGCGCAGCATGACGCAATTAGGGTAGCCGTTTTTTTGGTAATAATATCAAAGTACACCTCTTCTTCAATGTCTAACTTTCTAGCCTTTTCAATTTGAAGTAGTTCCCCTTCGCTCATTAATTTTACTGAGGTAGAAACAATCTTTAGCAAGTCAAATTCTTCGTTTTCAACTGATAGCAATAAACCTCTAGAAAGTAAATAGTCGCCAACTAAAACGGCAATTTTATTTTTCCAAAGAGCATTAATGCTAAAAAAGCTTCTTCTCTTATATGATTCGTCTACCACATCATCGTGCACCAAAGTGGCTGTATGCAAAAGCTCTATTAACGAAGCAGCTCTGTAAGTAGATGGGTTGATGTTTTGAAATAACTTGGCCGTTAAAAACACAAAAAGAGGTCGCATTTGCTTGCCTTTTCGCTTTACAATGTAGTGGGTGATCTTATCCAGCAACGGAACGGTGCTTTTCATGCTTTCTTTGAAGTGAGCTTCAAATTCTTGCATTTCTTTTGCTACCGGAGCTTTTATGTCTTTTACATTAATGTTGCTCATTTCGCTTCAAATTTACACTAACTAGACAGCAATTGCACCGTTTTTGTTGGCTAACTGCCCACAAGCGGCATCAATATCTTTTCCACGACTTCTTCTAATGTTTACAATCAAGTTTTTACTTTCCAAGTAAGCCGCAAAAGCATCTACTTTTTTCGAACTAGCTTGCTGAAATTCACCATCATCTATGGAGTTGTATTCAATAATGTTGATTTTACACGGAATGTGTTTGCAGAATTCTGCTAACTCTCTAGCATCTTCAATTTCATCGTTAAAATCCTTGAAAATAATATACTCAAAGGTAACCCGCGTCTCAGTTCTTTCATAAAAGTACTTTAGAGCATCAGCCAAAATTTCCAAATTATTTTGGTCGTTTATGGGCATGATTTTACTCCGTTTTTCGTCGTTTGCCGCGTGCAATGAAAGCGCTAAGTTGAATTTTACTTGATCATCTCCCAAACGTTTAATCAACTTTGCAATACCTGCGGTTGAAACGGTAATTCGTTTTGGCGACATACCCAAACCATCCTCCGCAGTAATCCGTTCAATCGACTTTAATACTTGACTGTAATTTAATAATGGCTCGCCCATCCCCATGTACACAATGTTAGAAAGTGGACGGTTGTAGTGCTTTTCTGCCTGTTCTTTTATAATGGCAACTTGGTCATAAATCTCATCAAACTGAATATTGCGCATTAATTTTAGTTTGCCTGTTGCGCAAAACTTACAAGTTAAACTGCATCCTACTTGAGAAGAGATACAAGCTGTAACCCTTCTAGGTGTTGGAATTAAAACTCCCTCGGTAATTTTTCCATCCGCTAGCCGAAACGCATTCTTTATGGTTTGGTCTTTGCTAATCTGTTCTTCAGCAACGGTTACAGCCGGAATTTCATACGTTTCTTGCAGTTTGTCTCGCAAACCAATCGATAAGTTTGTCATCTCGTCAAACGTACGCGCTGATTTTTTCCAAAGCCATTCGTGCAACTGCTTAGCCCTGAACGCTTTTTCGCCCTTTTCTATAAAAAGAGCTTTCATTTCGTCTAAACTTAAGTTCCGTATGTTTTGTTTGGTTGATTGCATAGCCTGTGCAAAGGTAACACCAAACAATGAACCCAACGGCCATCTCAATAATCTATATTTTTGTGCTGCATTAAATTATTTCAAATTGATTCAACGAATAGTTAAAACCGATAAATTATACACCGGCAATGGTGATTACATATCCAACGGTATGATGGCAATCAATCAACAGAACAGAATTGTGGAAGTCGGAATAGCTATTCGTTCTGTAGGAGTGGAGGAGGAGTATTTTGAAGGCGCATTGTGTCCAGGGTTTGTTAACACGCACTGCCATTTAGAGTTATCTCATTTAAAAGGCAAGGTGTCGCAAAAAACTGGCATTCATAATTTTATTGTTGAATTGCAAAAAATTAGAAATGCAAGTGAACAAGAAAAGCAAGAAGCAATAAAAGCGGCTAACGAAGAGATGATTGCTGCGGGAATTGTTGCCGTTGGGGATATTTCAAACGATTTATCTACCGTGCAAACAAAGGTTGATTCAGTTATTCACTACCACACTTTCGTGGAGTTGTTTGGTTTTCGAACTCATCTTGCCGATTCGATCATAGAGTCAGGTCAACAATTAAAAGCTTCTTTTGCTGAAGTAGGTCTTCACAGCTCTATTGTACCACATAGTCCTTATTCGGTTTCTGATAAGCTATTCGAAAACATCGCAGCGGAAAGGGGAAATAGCCCTTTGAGTATTCATAATCAAGAGTCGAGAGCTGAGAATGAGATGTATGAAAATAAATCAGGTGCGCTGGTTGAAATGATGGAGAACTTCGGTAACGATCTCTCGACTTTTGAAGCAACAGGAAAATCATCATTGCAAAGCTATTTGAGGAAAATTTCAAAAAATACACCTTTACTGCTTGTACACAATACATTTACTACTGCACAAGACATTCGCGAGGCACAAAATGAACACGATTATTTATACTGGTGTTTTTGTCCGAAAGCCAACTTATATATTGAAAATCAATTGCCCAACGTGCCTGCTTTTGTTAAAGAGAATGTAAAATGCACCATTGGAACAGATAGTTTGGCGTCCAACGATTCCTTGAGTATATGGGAAGAGATTCAAACCATTAAACGTCATTACACTGAGATACCACTTGAAAAATTAATTCAATGGGCAACGCTAAACGGTGCAGAGTTTCTTGGAATAGAGAAGGATTATGGGAGTTTTGATGTTGGGAAATTAGGCAAAATGAATTGGATTAGAGGAAATCGGCTTACTTCGCTATAATTCTAATTTCCACCCTTCTGTTTGCAATCTTTTCTTCCTCTGTAGCTTCTAACGGATAAAGAGGTCTTCTTCGGGCAAACCCTTCGTAAGAAAGTCGATCGGCAGAAATTCCGTCGTCAATTAAAATGTTGTAAATGAATTCTGCTCTAGCCTCCGATAAATTGTATTTATTCGTAGCGAGGTCTAATCCATCTTCTTCATCTATTTTACAACAAATATGCCCTTCAATTACAATTTTTAAGTTTGGGTTTTCCTTCAGTAATTCCAATAAATCTAAATAAGTGGCTGTGCTTTCTTCTGTCAGAAAATGTTGACCTGGTAAAAAAATCATGTTGCTAAGAACAAGTTGGTCGCCTACCTTAGCTGACTCAATTTGAGATTTTAACTCTACTTTTTCAACAAGTGGTTTAACTTCTTTGGTAACATCATTTCTTATTTCTGGTGCAGCACCATTTGAAACTTCTCGTTTGGTAATAATTACATCGGTTCTTCTATTTTCTTGAATCCCCGTTTTGCTCTCAAGTACTTCGCCAACTATTCCTCTGCCTTCCACTATTCCAAGTGTTTCCGTATTCAGCCCCTTTTCAACTAATCTTGATCGAATTTCCAATGATCGGTTAAGAGAGAGTTTGTCGTTTTTGCTCTCCGAACCTAGATAGTCTGTGTAAGAAATGATGTCAACTTTTTTCCAGTCGCTTTTGTTAACATCAAGCTTTTGTAGCTCCTTTTCGTTGGTTTCAAACCTTCCAATATCAAAGTATATTTTAATGGTATCGGTCTGAGAAAAACAAAACATAGGTGAAAAGCAAATTAGTTTCAGGATTAATTTCATACTTAGTAATCAACAGATTTTAGCACAATATTATTATAATAATCAATGATTTTCTTTCTATTGTTCGTTGTGAAGTGAATGTACTGATCATAGAAGTCATCGTGGAAACAACTTATAAGAACGTAGCAATCCAAATAACCTAGTTTTTGCATGTCTCGAGCAGTTTCTAGGTCAGCGTGATTACTTTCTTTTAGCATATTTTCCCAACTAAAAACTTCCAAATACTTTGATTCAGTCAGACTCGTTGGTTTGGAAATAATGCCATTCAGTTCGCAATAGTCGTTTATTTTTGAAAGTGCAGCGGTGTAGTGTTCCCAGTAATCAGGCACATCAAATTTTATTTCTGGCTCTTCAGTTGGAATTATTGAAATTGAGTCTTTGTTTATTTTGTTGGGAAGTACAAAGCGCTCCATCGGATTGATCAAACTTTGCTTTCCTAAATTGTCTGCGGCTTGTAACATTCTATAATTGAGAAATAAATCAGGGTAAACTAACTTGGTCTCAATGGCAGCCTGTAGGGCGTCCTTGTAGAGGCCTTCATTTAGGTAAGAATCTACTAAATATTTTCTAGGCTCTAAATGATCAGGGAATCTTGATATGCAATTTTCAAATTTTTCAATAGCGTCGATATAATTAGCCATCATATAATATGAATCGCCGAGGTACAGCAGCGCCTTGTAATAGTTAGGGTTTACGTCTAACGCCTCCTGATATAAAATTGCTGCTTTATTAAAATTCTTCGCGCCAAACTCTTTTTCAGCCTGTTCGAAAAGCATTATTTCTTTCTCTTTTAGTGTTGTATCAGAATAGTTCTCACGTAATTCAATGCGTAAGTTCATGGAGCTCTTATAAGCTGTTTGTGAATGTGCTAACGCAAGTCGAAGTGTTTTTAAGTAATCATTATAGGTTCGTTTGCTTGGTATTATTTTCGAAAGTAACTCTACAAAAGCTTGGGTATTATCATTACTGATTGTATCTCCTTCTTCGCTAATAGTGGTTACAGACATATTATTGAAAATGTTTGGAGTTTGTGAAGCCCTATCAAAATGGTAATATTTGATGCTGGCATAAAGGTCCCATGCATCCCCGTAATTGTTGTACTCTTCTAATAATGCAATTAATTTTTTTTCACCTTTTTCAATTTTATTTTGTTGAAGTAAGGATTCAATTTTTTCCAATTTTGCTTCTTGTTCCTTTGTTTGCCCAAAAACGTTTGTTGCCATGACTGAACTAAAGATGCAAATAATTCCGAATACAATGTTTTTCATAGAAATGATATGTCCCTCAAAAATAGTCAGATATTTTTAATGTTTAGACAGCTGCAAATTGGCGTGCATTATTCTCAGAAGAGCATAAAATTGAAAAAAGCTCATTCCGAATAACGAAATGAGCTCTAGTACCCAGGGCCGGGCCTGCCCGAACTTGATAAACCTAGGCGGGCTCCCCGCCCGACTGAATAAGACTGTTAAGTCGTTTCGGGCGGGGAACCGGCACGTCCGAAGACATTTTTCTTAATCCATCTTCTTCCTGCTGCGGATTTAAAATACTTTTCTCTTTTTACTGCTTGTTGATGACTGTCAAATTCCTCAATGTGTATGAGTTTCCATGGGATTCTGGTCGAGGTGTATTTCGATTTGCCTAGATTATGTTCCATTAATCTATTTTCTATGTTTGTTGTAAAACCTTTGCAGAGGCTACCATCTTTTTTCACTTTGAAGAATGTAGGTGTAAAACATATTGAATAAAATTGAAAAAAGCTCATTCCGAATAACGAAATGAGCTTTAGTACCCAGGGCCGGGCTCGAACCGGCACGTCCGAAGACATTGGTGTTTGAGACCAACGCGTCTACCAATTCCGCCACCTGGGCATTTGAATTGGGAGGTCAAAATTATTGATTTTTTTTAAATCAGTAGTTTATTTATAAAAAAAGGCGAGAGAAGAGTATAGTTGGAATTCTGAGATATAGACCGAAGCCATCCCGATTGAATCGGGACGCGTGCACCAATCCTGCCACTGGGGCATTTGAATTGAATCAACTAATTTACCAACTTTCCAAAGTTCCAAACTTTGGAAAAGTTAAATAGAAACAACCATTTCTTATTTATAAAAAAAGGCGAGCGAAGAGTTTAGTTGGAATTCTGAGATCTAGATCGAAGACATCCCAATTGGATCGGGACGCGTCTACCAATTCCGCCACCTGTATAATTGAATTGGATCAACGGAA